>JAUWGG010000053.1 GCA_030606525.1 Methanobacteriota archaeon
AACTATGACATCACCCGATGATCTCACCGTTGCAGGCATTGTACCAAGGAGCACAACCATTCAATTCTATAAAGCATGGAACTTCGTTGGTTATCCATCGTTCACTAATAGAAGCGTTAATGAAGCTTTGAATGCCATACCATTCGAGCAAGTGGAAGGATTTGATGAGATCGCATCTCCATATTACTTAAAGATTCTTGCTAAGACGGATATCATGAAAGCTGGTTGTGGTTATTGGATTCGTGTAACTGAAGACTGCACTTGGACTGTGGAATGATATATTTAATCATCGTCTTGACCTGCTTTTTCTTGAAGATTTTTTCGTGGGGTATCGTTTACCCTTAACCTTCTTTTTTGGTTTTTTATATATCTCCTGTTTCTCAGGTTTCCCCTTTCTTGTTTTTTTCGCTCTTTTTTCTTTTATCTCATCATCTACTCTTGGTCTTTTCAGTCCTATAAATATACCCAGTAAAACAGCTACAGCGATTCCTACGCCAATGATAATTAAAATAATGGTTTCTGACAATCCATCGGAACCATCAGCTTGTCCTGGGAGCAGGAGCTCAACACTGATCTCTTTAGTTTCATCTACTATCACCTGCTGTTCAGCTTTTATATAACCATCTTTTGTGACTTCAATCTTGGAACGAACAGTGGTTGTAGATGTTTTAACATATTCCACACAGACAATATTCCTCACATAGCCATTTGAATCCGTAAGACCACTATAGATTTCGATGTTCTGCGGATCGTAGATTTTGACACGAGCATCTACAATAGGAGCATCATTCTTATCTGCAACCTTAATGTCAATATTCCATTTAACAGTTAAAGATGAAGTATCATCCTCTATCATCACATTCCCATCGTCGAATTCCGTATTCAAGAGAATGACATTTGAATTCTTTCTAAGGTGAATGTCGAAAACATTGGTGTTCTCTATTATGTTGTTGGAGAGGGTTGAATTGCATGAAGTAGCACCGTAAAAAGCATCAAATACATTATAATATAGGGTATTGAAGGTTATGATCGGATCTGATAGAAAGATCTCAAATCCATAGCCATTATCAGAAACATCATTTCTCGAGATGAACGCATCTGCTCCTCTAGAACAAAGAATGCCGCCGTGCTCATTGTTAAGAATCTCGTTATCAAGGATGTTTGGCTTGGAATCATGTTTAATCAATATGCCAAAATTATCTGATAGCTCTATTGTATTATTGGATATGTTAGGAGAAGCATAGTAATCACAAACGATATTTCCTTCACTTGTCCCTCCATTTATCGGATGAGAATTTTTTCTTATTATGTTGTTAACTATAGTTGGGGACGAACGATCGCAATGAACGCCAGTTTTTGCATACTCTACTATACAATATTCTATTATACACTCATGATCAATGCTATCATCATGAAATCTTATACCTTGCCAATCTCCTTGCTTTGGGGTTTCTTCACTTGAAGTAAAAGTTATATTATTATCATCTGTTCCAATAGCTTTTAGAATTCCATTAACGAACAAAGCGCAGTTCAAATCGAATTTGATGATTTCACCAGAATTGATGATCAACGAATCTTCTTTCGATATCGTAATGCTTTCATGAACGATAAAATTGGGACTACTTCCGGTAACAGCACCGCTGGAATGAGCAACTAACTCATCCATACTCCAATCGATACCGGTATTTGGGGTCGAATACGAAGAAACCTCAGTGGACAATAAACTGAAAGAAGATGTAATCAATATCATAAGAGCAATGATGACGGTTCTGTATCTACTCATACAACCAGCATACATAAATTGTGTTTATGGGTTATAATAGTTTTGTAGAAATTGCTTCCTTTCCATTATTTCTTTCTATGCCATAAAATTATACCTAAAATGGCAAGGATAATAACAAAAGCAGCAGCTATCATTCCAAATACCAGTATCCAATTGAAAGCATCATCAGATTGTTGAGAGATGGTTATTTCATGGGGATGAGCAGCAGCATTTGTAGCTGGGTGGGTGGCTGTATTCGTTCCATCAGATGCTTCAATATAATAAAATACCACACCAGTCATAGATTGAGGAGGTATCGTTCCACTATATACTTCGCCATTCTCCTTTTCCATCAAAACAGAATTGAAATATTCATCCCCAACATTCTTGTAATACATTATGACTGTAAGATTGCCATCATTATCAGTAACCGATGCACTAATTACGATCGATGAGTTGATAAGAGCACTGACAATCGGGGTATGTTCGATGATCGGTGGTATTGTATCTTGCATTGTGAATTGCCCAGTTGAAGAATTCCAGTTGTCACTTGTATCGTTAGTCCAAATGGCAAATTGATATATGCCGATACTATCATAGCTTTGATTCTTATAATATCTACCTGTAGAGGAATCATATATCATACTGAAATTCCCTTTATTATCGCCAATAGAACTCGTAATATTCATCCATACAGTACAAACATCTATATTGTCGGATACTTCAGCGGAAATGTTCACATAACCATGCACTTCTTGAGGGGAGGGCATAGTTGTTATATCAATTATTTCAGGTGGGATCGAATCTGGAACGTAAACAAATGTTTCCATGCGGCTTGAGCTCATATCCACATCTCTGTTCTCTTCCCAGCTACCATATTTTACGCTTACATGAGTATTATTTTCAGTTGCAGTATTGCTACCGATGTACATTCTATCTGTAACTAATATCCAATTGCACAATCCCTCACTGTCCGTTCTTGAATCTATGCCTCCATAACCAAAAGAAGCATAGATAACAGCATCGTTGTCCTTGACGCATACATCAGCATTTGGTAATGGTAGGCCATTTGATCGAACGACCTTTATATGGAGGTAATTCTTAACAATCATTTGACTAGCTGTCTCAACATGGTAAGTAGGGAAAGTAGTGTTTATAAGAAGCGCTGTGCAGGATGAGCTGATATATATCGCATTCGATGAACTGCTCGAAATTGTGGTATTCGTGATGGTTGCATGGCAATTATTGCGGCAGCGAACACCAACAGTATTCAATGTAACAATACAATCGTTTATCTTTGGATTGGCGTCGTCCATAATGCGAATACCTGTGCGTGCATAGCTGATACGGGTATTGTTTATACTCGGTGAACAGCCTATGCAAATAATTCCATAATTCTCTGACCAGAAGTTGTACCTTTCAGATGAGATGATATTATCTTTGAATTCGATCCCTCTCTTTATAGACAGACCTGCTTGGCTGCAATTCCATAGAGTGTTTCCACTAGCTTTTGCAAAAATGGAGAAAGATATGATGCCAATTCGAAAATCATTGAAATAATTGTTCTTTATAACGGGATTTGGATCATCTCCAAATGTCTCACCTAGGCGAATACCATTTCCACCATATATAAAACGATTGTTCATTATAGTTGGATTCGCTCCAGTGCTAACAGCATATACCCCTTCATTTGCTCCCTCAATGATGTTGTTTTTAATTGTTGGGGAAATCGATTCTGTCGATCTCACATATACTCCATTCCACTTGTACTTGATAGTTGTATTCTCTATCAATATATCAGAGGATTTGCAGTAGACACCATAAGTTGCGCCACCTTTCCCACATGTTCCTGCAATAGTGCTGTTTCTAATGTAAGCAGTTGCATCAGCATTAACCATTATTTCCTTATTAGCGCATAATATGCTTGCATTCTCCATTACAAGGGTACCATCATTTATTATACTGAAGTAATAATTTCCATTGCCAGATTTTATCATGGAATCTTTGATGATTAAAGTTCCACCGCTGTTCACAGTTATAGAATATTCACCATCAGAAGTGCAATTCATCGTAATATTACATGAGTCTAAGACAAGAGTACCATGAACATTGATATCTCCATTCATGATGTATCCTTCATCAGCAGGAGTTTCAGTTCCTAAGACAATTGTCCAATCCCCTTTATTCATGTATCGTGTATCGAAAGGAGAGGGATCAATAGAATCCTTCAAATCATCGTGATCAGTGTCCCAATTATTTGGATCCGTGAGGGAGCTGTTAACCTCGTAATAATCGCCCCAACCATCGTTATCTGTATCCTCATTCTTTGGATTCGTGTAATGAATGAACAGTTCTTCCCAATCAGTTAAACCATCTCCATCAGTGTCTGGTCCTATGCCTTCAATACCAGTGTTATTCAAAGTAATGTTATTTGGAAGATTCAATATCACAAAAGATGTTTGCTTTGGGTTAGAAATTATACTCGGTTCATTTCCAGTAGTGTTTAATCTAATAGCCATTTTGTATATTTTTTCTCCAAGGATATCTTCATTTACAAAATGCTTCTTTGCAAGAAGGGCATATCCACTTGGCTCGTTCCTTCCTTGTGCATTTGAATAATTAACATTAACAAAATGTTCCAACTCACTTTCAGGATGACCAGCATAATAGTAGAAGTAATATCCTATCTTATTGTTTATTAGATTATTGGAAAAGAACCAAATATGATAATAAATGCTTGAAAGATGTCGCGTTGAGGAATAATCACCATCGTGATCGAAATAGAATTGGATCCAGTCGGTGCAATGCCTTTCTTCCTCCTCTAAAGGTGGAGTCGTATTCAGTGTGCCAAAATCATTCCCATTTCCTGTTTCTTGATCGTGGGTTGGTCTCCATCTCCTCAGATAATAAAAACCGCTCCAATCATTCTCTGCCTTAGAATTATTGGGTACAATTTGAATGAAGATCGTTCCTATCATCAAAGCGATGATTACCACTGTAGCAAATCTTTTCACTATGATCCCTCAACTCATTCTCAAACTTCAACTATCTCCTTTTTTTCTTAGCTTGCCGCTTTCCCTTGACCTTTTTTCCTGATTTTTTCTCTTCGACCTTCCCCATTTTTGCTCTTCTACCAATGAATATACCCACAAAAACAGCTATAATAATCGTTATGATACCAATGATCAATATTAGATTATTATTATCTGATATTCCATTATGATTGCCATTATTGGGTGAAGACTCTATCAACTGTATATTCACTTCCTTACTTTCATCAACAGTTACTTCATGACCAGAAACTGGTTCGTAACCATCCTTTATCACATAGATCTTGTGCGGGGTGAAATAAGTTGTAGCTGTAGAATTCTTGATTCCCTCAGTGCAAAGTATATCTTTTACGAAGCCATTAGAATCTGTGAGTCCATCATAGATTTCATTATTTTGAGCATCATAAACCTTAACATTCGCACTGCTGATCGACGTGTCATCCACAACCTCTATGTCTAGGTACCACTTGATTGTTAAAGTTGACAACTCATCGTTGTAGTACATCTTCGTTTTATCGAAGGTTGTGTTGATTGCAATCAAATGGGAATTATCTTTTATCATGAAATCGAAAGAGTTTGATGCTGAGATGGTGCAATTGATGAATGTGCCGTTAGTATGCCAATACCCCTCCACTCCATTACCACACTCACTAATAACATTTTGAGTAATTATAGGAGATGTATCATTTCCAAGATGAATGCCAACACCATTTTTTATCATTGTATTATTTGTAAGTATAGGAGTAGATGGTCTATAACAATCAATTCCTCTGTTGTTTGATATTATATAATTATCCGTAATCGTTGAGGAGGAATGATACGCTCTAATACCGCAGTGACCGTTATCCGATAGTATATTCTTGTCAGCAACTCCATCAGATAAACTATCGAAATAAATCCCTTCAATAGTGTTATTGTTTACTATATTCTCTACGATAGTTGCTGCTGCCCCGTAACAATGGATTCCATCACCGATATTGTATGTGATCTCATTTTTTTCAATCAATGGTTCACCATTCTGACAAAAAATACCATTATCATGGATTCTGTCGTCGCCATTGTTTGTTATTATATTGTTAGATATGGTCGGAGAAGAATATGCGATGTGAATGCCATTGTTAGCATATTCTATCCTGCAGAATTTAACGATACATTCTTCATCCACACTCTTGTCCCTGAAGACTATACCTCTCCAATCCCCACCAGCAGGAGATGATTGACTAGAGGTAAAAGAGATCCTCTCCTCTTCGGTTCCAACAGCAATTAATGTCCCATCAACATATAAACCACAATTCCCATCAAATTTAATCGTTTCACCAGCACTGATGGTGAGAGTATCTTCTTCAGACACAGTAACATTATCATGTACTTCATAGTTTGGACTGCTGCCTGTGACAGTTCCACCAGAAAGCGCAACCAAGTTGTCCATGTTTAAAGTTAAACCAGTGTCGGGGGTAGAATAGGAAGCAGCGCTTCCACTATTTGGCAATACGTAAATGAATAGGGAATTGATCATAACTACTGTGAATAGAGAGCAGAGCAGCTTATGTCCTAAATTGATCCTCACCACCTTACCTGTTATTTCAGATATGATAAACCTCTTCATTTTTATATATACTTTTTTAGGTTATAAACGTATCGAATAACATGACTGGCGAAATTTGAAGACCTGCTGTAATAACACCGTAAGAGATATATATGATTATGAAGTTATGGCAATTGGAACCGAGTTTTCACTCGGTTAAAAAGCGCATTATTGGAAAAATGAGAATAGAAGATAGAATGGGGAGATTAACTAAAAATTAATGGAGGTATGAAATATGTATAGAAGAAATGCCGTAACAGGAAAAAAAATATTTGTAGGGAGCATCATCGCAATGCTCTTGGTAGCAGGGTTTTTAAGCGTAATGAACGAACCATTTGTAGGGAGCTCAGAGGCAGCTTTAGATCCAACACCTGATAATTGGGTTGAGGCAAATTGGTATAAAGATGGGGGGATAGGAGATAGAGGTAAGTTTACAGTTGTTTGGACAACCAAAGGTGAATATACTGGAACTGTTAAATACTCAACATCATCAGGTTTTGATCCCACTTCAACTGGAACTACAAAAACCGACGCAAGAGGTGACGAGACTT
>JAUWGG010000032.1 GCA_030606525.1 Methanobacteriota archaeon
ATGGTTTACCCATGTACAAAGTCTTAGTATCCCAGTTTATGTGCCAGGTCTCATGTGTTGGTACATAGACCTCGCCATCGAACTCTTTCCATACCATGTGGTCGTTGTAGTTATATTTACCATAGAAAGTAAAGCCAGGTACTAATTCACCATAATATATCCATCCGTTGCTGTTCATTACTTCCCAGTACTGCATGTAAACGCTACCAGC
The DNA here is from genome assembly GCA_030606525.1 of Methanobacteriota archaeon. Lineage (GTDB taxonomy): Archaea > Thermoplasmatota > Thermoplasmata > JAUWGG01 > JAUWGG01 > JAUWGG01. The sequence continues at coordinate 212 of JAUWGG010000032.1, forward strand.
TGCCATACCGGAAAATGCAATCAAAGCTACTGCGGCAACTCCTAAAACTAATGCTTTCTTCATCTTTTTACCTTCCCCCTTAAGGTCTTGGGTATTTTCTCATCACGCCCCTCCTCGGCGCTCTTCTCTTCCCCTATAGAGCCTTCGCTCTCAAAATCATAGGGATTATCAATAATCTAGGTGTTATATGAATTTATTGATTGTCGAGGTTATTGGTATATAATCTTTTTGTTAGTGTAAAAGAATAATACAAAAAAATAAAGGAAAAATAGTTTTTGGAGAATTTCTTACCGCTACAGATAACATATATATAGTCTAAGGGGGCTAAGTACATTTACGGTTTTTTATCCCGCTTTTCAATAAATTTTATTGGTAGTATCTTAAATCCCCCTTTTTTGGATTTATTCTTCCTAGGAGTATCAAGACAAGTTTTAATGAATAAAAATATCACTCCTCTTGTTGACTAGAGGATTCTCAGGTTCTTGGAGAAATTTTCATGTGAAAGTAGTCACAAAAACTTTTGTTGCTCTGTAAATCACGAGTGATGATAAGATTTAAAAACTATATAGACATACCAGAGAGAACATAGGGAATCTCAATTTATTGAGGGAAATGGAGATGATGGTTAAAAAAGATATTGTGATTATCAAACATTTTACTTTTAAATATATGCTTAGGAAGTCGATTCAAAATGTCAGATAGGAAAGAAGAAAAACGTATCGGTGTCATCTTGTGTCACTGCGGCAAAAATATAGCTGGTGGCGTAGATATAGAATCGCTGCATAAAGCCGTAGAGAAGATGGAAGGTGTAGTGTTTATCGCCGAAAACAGATTCTCATGTTCAGAAGAAGGGCAAGCTACCATTCAACAACTAATCAAAGAGAACAAGTTAAACAGATTCATTGTAGCCGCATGCGATCCAACTCTGCATTTGGCGACTTTTCAACGATGCGGAGAAAAGGCAGGTCTAAACCCTGCATTCATGGACCTCATTGACATTAGAAAATGGACTATGCATGGGAGTCCAGTGAAAGTCGATTCAAAGCAGGCATTAGAAAACTCAAAGGAATTGATCAAGCGCGCAGTGAAACGAATACGGCTAAAACGAATAATCCCAAAAATTGCAGTGAAAACCGAGCCGTCGGTTCTGATTATTGGGGGTGGTATAGCGGGTGTCGAAGCCTCCCTAGAGCTAGCGGACAAGGGTTATAAGGTGTTTCTTGTAGAACGCCTACCAACCATTGGGGGAAAGATGGCGTTACTCTACAAGATTTTTCCGACAAACGATTGCGCGCCGTGTATATTAGCCCCTAAAACTGCATATGCAAACGCGCACGCAAACATAACTCCATTAACGAATTCAGAAGTAATGGAGGTGCAGGGATACATAGGAAACTTCAGAGTTAAGATACTTCAAAAGCCAAGATATATTGAGGAGAAAAAGTGCACAGGCTGTGGGATATGTATCGAAAAGTGTCCTAGCAAGGCACCCAATGAGTATGCAGCAGGAATGGGAGAACGCAAAGCTATATACATCCCATATCCACAAGCAATACCTCTGAAAGCTATCATTGACGCTGAACATTGTTTGTACTTCCAGAAAAACGTTTGCAGGATATGTGAAAAAGTCTGTCCAACAGGTGCTATAGATTTCGAGCAGAAGCCCAAGATGATAGAGCTAAAGGTAGGCGCTATAATAGTTGCCACGGGATTCGAAGAATATGATCCTTCTGAAAAGACGGAGTATGGGTATGGACGCTATGGTAACGTCATCACGCAATTCCAACTTGCTAGGTTGTTGGATATCGATGGTCCGACAAAAGGTAAACTATTGAGACCAACCGACGGAAAAGAGCCGAAGAGTATTGCCATGATCCAATGCGTGGGTTCACGAGACGAATCTACAAATCCATACTGTTCTGGTGTATGTTGCATGTATGCATTAAAACACATCCAAATCATTAAAGAGATGGTCCTCCCTACAGCAGAAATATATTTCTGCCATATAGATGTGAGAGCCGTGGGCAAGGGGTATGAGGAGTATTATAGGCGGACAAGGGGCTTAGGGGTGGTTTTTCTACATGGAAGACCAAGTGAGATTATAGAGAACCCTGAGACAAGAAATCTTATTCTGAAGGTGGAAGATCCTGATATTGGCGAACGCACTGAACTTGAAGCAGACCTTGTCGTATTATCTTGTGCCATGGTCCCACCACATGGAACAAAGCAACTCTCGGAGCTCTTGCACATAGAGCTCGACGAAAACGGTTTCTATAAGGAGGTTCATCCCAAACTTCAACCTGTAGAGACCTCTGCTCGTGGTATTTATATTTGCGGCTGTGCACAGTGGCCAAAAGACATCCCCCATGCTATTGTTCAGGCGAAGGCTGCTGCCTCCTGTGTGGACAGTGAGTTAAGAAAAGGGGAAATCAAGCTTCCTGAGTTTATCGTAAAGACAGGAAAAAACAAGTTAAGAGGGTGATATGTATGGGAGAAGCTTATATTGAAATGTTTCACTCCCCTGGATGCGTGGGTTGCCCAATAGCTGAAAAGATGGTCGAGGAACTATCCGAAGAATTAGAGGGTGACATCACAGTGGAAAAAATAGACATCACTATAGATTTGACTAGAGCGGTGGAGTACGGCATAATGTCTGTCCCGGCAATAGTCATCAATGGTATACTGAGGTTTATTGGGGTGCCAAAGAGTAAAGAAGAATTGAAGAAAGCGATTCTCGAAGAACTCGAGGGGTAAAATACTATGTCTAATAAAATAATTCGTACAGCAGAGCTTGATCCAAATTTTAAATTCGAAGTAACAGCGCATGAATCAGCTAGGGATCTAAATTATTGTTTTGCATGCGGGTCTTGTTCTGCTGGCTGTCCTATCCACGAGGTTTTTCCTGATTACAATCCACGGAAGCTAGCCAAAATGATAAAACTCGGGTTGAGGAAAGAGGTTTTAAGTAGCGATTATATCTGGTATTGTGCCACATGCCGTACATGCGAGCAGCGTTGTCCCCAGAAAGTAAGCTTTTTTAATGTATTAAATGTCCTAAAGAATATTGCAGCAAAAGAAGGCTATGCTCCCACGGCTTGGGTTGAACAGACAAAACAGGTCATGCAAACAGGGATAGTTTTTCCCATAGAGGAAACTTGCGTAAAGAAGAGGGAGCAGCTCTCGCTACCATCTTTAAAAGGTGAAGGTAAGAAAGCCAAAAAACTGATTGAGACAACAGGTCTTGATGAAATTGAATCGAGGGGGTAGTTATGAGCAAGTATGCACTATTTCTAGGATGTACTACTCCTATAAAAGTTCCTCAATACGAGCTCTCCGCAAGATGGGTCTCCAAACGTTTGGGAATCGAGTTGGTTGATATTGAGGATTTCGTATGTTGCGGGTTTAATCAGGGAAATCTGAGTATAGAAGGTGGACTCTTATTAGCAGCGATGAATCTAGCCTTTGCTGAAGCTCAGGATTTGGATATTGTTACACTTTGTGCCGCATGTAATGGATTCCTAGCAGAAACGGTCGCAGAGTTAAAAGACGAAGCGACAAGGGATAGAATAAATAAAAAATTGTCACTAATAGACTTAGAATATAACGGAAGGACTAAAGTGAAACACATCTCAAGGGTCATCTATGAAGATGTAGGTCTTGATAGAATAGAGAAAGCGGTAAAACGAGATTTATCGAAGCTCCGAGTAGCGCCTCATTACGGTTGTCACTATCTAAAACCAAAATCTGCATTTGAAGGATTTGATGAGCCGGATAACCCAAAAACTCTTCATCATCTGATCTCTGCCACAGGTGCTGCTCCTATCCAGTACGAGACTCTTCTTCACTGCTGTGGGGGTAAGACCTTTCCAGTTTCTCCGGATATAGCTCATCTGTTGATAGAAAAGAAGCTCAATAACTTACAAACTATGGGAATAGACGCGATGATTGTACAATGTCAAACTTGCTACCTTATGTATGAGGGTCAACAGCAAAAGGTGGCTGAAAAGTTTAATACGCAGTATAAGATCCCTGTTCTTCTCTACCCCCAACTTCTTGGACTTGCGATGGGTGGAGACCCAGCAACCGATCTCGGGTTTGATTTGAACACTATGCCACTAGACAAAGTCCTGGCTAAAGTAGAAGAATGAAAATAAGGGTGTAGAATACATCATGTAGTACATACAATTATATTCGATGCACTCTTCCTCATCTCAATCCATGTTAACCATTATTATATTGAGGTTGTTTTTAATTATCTCGAATGTGGGATGTAGTGCGCTAAGTTGAATGCTGTTTAGATATATCTCTGTATTTCTTATGCTTTTTATCTTTCTTCAATTACGAATTCTTATCTTCGTTGAAAATTTAGTAGATAATCTTGAGTTAAACTTCTGTTGTGAAGCAGTGTTTTAAAAAGCTTTCCTGCAAAGTGAAAATTTTCTTTTTCGATTTCATACTTAATGTCTTCTAAATCTATATGTTTTGGATAAACTGAGATTAGAGCATTATATTTTGAAATCCTGTATATCTCAGATAATAATTCTCTTCTGCTAGTTACTGAGAAATAGTGAGAATGTATGACATCATAAAGCAAAGTGACATCTATAGATTCGTCTTCTAAAGGAATTTTTAATTCTCCGGAGGTGTTTATCATGTGTATATTCTTAAGTTTCTCTGATTTTGCTCTTTTCGCTACTTTATATAGTGAAATTCTACTCTTATCCAAAGCATATACTCTACCTTTTTCACCAACTATCCTTGCAGCAGGAACTGCATAGTGTCCAGAACCGCAACTAAAATCCAATACAGCGTGACTTTCTCTAATCCCTACTTCTCGCAAAACCCTTTCAGCTATTTCTTCAAGCCATATATCTACATCGCTTCTCATTTCTCTCTTACCTCTAGTTATAGTTCACATCTCTCTTCCTTCAATCAAGTCTTTTATCAACGGTTTTAACATGTTCTTTAATATTAAACCCTCTTCTCCGCGCCTCTTCCACCATCACTGATCCTGGTATCGCAAGTTCAACTGGTATTGCACCATGGTTAATTCTCTCATGCGCAGCCAGGATGGCAACAATAGAAGCATGCCAGCCAGTTAATCGCTGCATTGCAGTGAAGCCGGTTTCCTTGTCATAGTAGTCGATAAGCTCAACAATAGCTTCAGCACGGTGTCCATCTTTTTCTCCTATACATTTAGTTCGTATCACACCTATATCGCGTATCTCGGGTTGTGTGATCTTTGGTTCAAGAAGCGCGTGAAATACATCACGTGGTACTACCTTAACGTTATCAATAACTATTGGCTCTAGTTCCAGTAAACCGAGTTGTGCGAAGGCTCTGAACTGTGCCCAATGACCTGGGTAACGCAGAGTCTTGTTCTCCAGACGCTCAAGCTTTCCTTCAAATGTCCATGGGGCTGTTGAAAGTCCTCCTGATGTAACAAACGCTTCCAACCGACCTAGTGGTGATGGAAAATCCAACTCCCCGAACCCATCGAAACAAGGTACTTCTATTATCTTGCCATCGCGCAGAAAATGAGCGTTGCCATAGTACTCATTCGTTAAGCCGCCAATATTAAATGTTAATAGATAATTCCAAGGAGGTTTTGGATCCTGTGGCAGTCCACCGTCCCAGATGTACACTTCACGCGGTTTGTCCACCAATGACATCGCATAAGTCGCTAATGATATGTTCATCCCCGGACCCATCCCGCAGTCTGGAACGATTGAGATGCCAGCTGCTTTAGCTTCAGCATCAAGTTCCAATTGCCTTCGAACGATTCTGGTATTACCACCTAGATCGCACATATTTGCTCCAATGTGAATTGCAGCTTCAGTGATTGCTAGATTGAAAGAGTAAGGTACAGCACTAACAAAGGAAGTGATCCCATCCAGAACTGTCAATAGTTGAGATGTGTTGCTGACATCTGCCTGGACAGCAGTAACGATCTGTCGTTTAAGAAGTTGATTGACGCGCTTAGCACCTGCTTCGGCAACAACAAGATTGGCATCGATTAGAATGACTTCCTCAACATCACCAAATTTCGCCATGTCATATGCAGCTGCGACTCCCTGTCGACCTGCTCCGATAACAGCGTATCGATAACTCATTTCATTCCCTCCAGAACTTTATACTTAGCATCCTTACGATTCCAAAAAACGTACCTGTGTTAAAGGATATATCTTTTTCGTAGATCGGAAAGAGATATTAAAAAATAAAGGAAAAAGATTCTATTGGGAATATACAAAACAGTATTTCTACAAAAAAGTAGAAATAGGTCGTTTACTTATCTTTCGAGCATGGAATCAAGGAATATCAAGATCCTTCAAGCACTTGCATCTTCAACAAGAGATCAAATAGTGAAATGTCTGCGTGATGGTATAGATCATCCAGATGATATCGCTAAAGAGATAGGCATCATCCGTCAAGGAGTTGATAAACATCTATTAGAACTGCATGCGCTTGGTATCGTCGATAGGGAAGCTGTCTTTCCACCTGATGGTAGACCTAAGATAGTATACAAAATGAGCGGCATGGGTCTTGAGCTCTATGAGGACATCGATAAACTGATGGAAGATTTCTATCTAAAGCTTAAGGGCAGATATGAACGATTGAAAGAGGACCTTGATGAAAGATTGATCGAAGGAGAAATAAGTGAGAACGTATACCTCAAGCAATTAGAAAAATTAAAATCGAGATACATACAAGAGTGAAAAGCAATAATTAAAAGGGAAAAAAGCGAGCATCACAGTTTTTAACAACGGTGAGCGGGAAATCCCACACTCTTTAGAGGTGGGATGAAAGCGAACCATTATGTAAAAATTAGAATTATAATGGGAGAGATATTAAGAACTCTGTGGATTGACAGAGTACTTTCAGTTATCTCTCCCACATCAGTATATAAACCTAAAAACTAATATCCCAATCAATAAATGACGTGGCTTGGCGTTCATTCGCACAAATGCTATCTTATAAGGCTGAAAGTGCTAATAAGATAGTGGTGCGGATAGACCCAAGGAACACGTCAAAAGAAAAGAATTACGGTAAATTAGACCGTGATTATAATGCCTCACTGAACATCTTACAGCGAGGCCTATCGGGGCAGGGATTGCCCTTAGTGCCTGTGGAGATTGAGCCGCTACGAGAGCTTATACAAGGTCCCGCAAGCTCGATTGTTGAAGCAGGAAGCCCACAGGCTTTAGCCGTTGGGTAGTTCACAGACACTTTGATGCATCTTTCCAGATAGATACACTCGCAGATTCATGTTTGTACCCTGTTACCGAGTGTAGGTATATTAATTCTGAGTTTTCGGTAGCTCCATACTTGTCGACAAAGCTTTGAAGAACTGCAGACAACATAACTGTTGCATTTCTGATCATTGCCAATATGTTCATTTATTCCACCTCCTTTTCTTCTTTAATAAATTCCTTGTTCTTAACTTTCGAAGTTTCATGGACGCTCAATGTTTTAGATTCGACAGTACCGATGCTGCAATTCGGACCTATCCTTACATTATCTCCATTGACAATATCAGCAGTGGTATTTTCCAAATATACCTCATGAGCATGTATACTCTCCACATCGAGTTTGCCTCCATGACCGAAGAATCCAGAGAAGAACGCACCTTGTGCTCCACTTCGCACTTCAATTATATCACAGTGAATTTCTTTGACCTTTGAATGACCATTAAGATCGATTTTTATATCCTTTGCATGTAGCGTATCACCGATCTTGAACCTACCACCGCATCTAAATGCATCGGTTTCGACATTCGAGCCTATATCAAGAATGCCACCAATAATTACGCTTGATTTGGACTTAAGTCCACCGCCAATCTCACAAACCCCTGAGGAGTGGAATTCCTCTGTTTTTACATCGCCACCGATCTTACAGGAACCAGAGATCTTCGCTTCCTTAGAATGAAGGTCTCCTCCAATCTTAGTTGCACCTGAGATCTTGAATTCTTTGGATTTTGCATCGCCAGTAATTTTACATGCACCAGATATCTTGGTCTCTATTGCATCTAAATCTCCATCGATCTTCCCTGAACCCGAACATTTGAAAGCTTCAGTATAGATTTTTCCGCTGAAACTTCCAACACCGGAAATTTTCATGGTCCCACTGCGCTCTTTTTTCTCAGTGACTTCAACAGCCTCGACCTCGTTTTCTTTTACCTCTTGGGGTTCTTCTGCTG
>JAUWGG010000173.1 GCA_030606525.1 Methanobacteriota archaeon
GGGAACAGCAAAATTAGATCTAACAAAAGAATATAAAACATATTACGTGGCAAAGACAACACCAGAGATAGTTGAGTTTGATGAAGGACGATTCTTAACAATAGAAGGAAAAGGCGCTCCAGGTGGCAAAGAATTTACAGCCAAAGTGGGAGCCTTATATGCTCTTGCTTATGGGATCAAGATGCCTATGAAAAAAGATGGAAAGGATTTCACAGTGGCTAAACTTGAAGGTTTGTGGTGGGTAGATTCTGAAAAACCTTTCATGGATGTGCCGCGTGGCGAATGGCAATGGAAACTTCTTATCCGTATGCCCGAATTCGTAAAATCGGAAAATGTTGAAAAAGCAAAGGCAGAGGTTATCAAGAAGAAAGGCATAGAATTGATAGATGAAATCAAGTGTGAGACTATAACCGAAGGTAAATGTGTGCAAGTGCTACATATCGGATCTTACTCAACTGAAGCTGAGTCATTGGCAAAAATGAGAAAATTGATGGAAGAAAAAGATCTTATTGAAAATGGTATCCATCATGAAATCTACCTGTCGGACCCAAGGCGAGTTCCCGAAGAAAAAATGAAGACGATATTGAGGCAACCAGTAAAAGAAAGGAAATGATAAAAATGAACAGTATAATTGACAAACTGCTCAATTCTAATGAACCGTCGGTACGATTCAAAGTTTTAGTGAATGTTCTCGGCAAAGAATTACAATCGGTTGAAATCATAAAACTTCAACAGGAGATAAAATCGTCTCTACGGGTGAGATTGCTTCTCTCAGAAAGAGGAAAGGACGGTAAAATACCATTTCATCCCTATAGAAAGTGGTACGGTGCTCATTGGGTGCTGGCAAGCCTGGCGGATATTGGTTACCCACCAGGTGATGAATCACTAATTCCATTGAGGGAGCAGGTTTACGAATGGCTCTTCTCGAGTGAGCATGAAAATAAAATAAAATCCATTGAAGGACGGGTACGGAGGTGTGCTTCACAAGAAGGGAACGCCCTTTACTATCTTCTTTCCCTTGACCTAGCTGACAATCGAACTGAAGAGTTGGCAGAGCGCCTTATGAAGTGGCAATGGCCGGATGGCGGATGGAATTGTGACAAAAATCCAAAGGCCATAAATTCGTCCTTCATGGAAAGTCTCATTCCTCTTCGTGGACTGGCTCTTCATGGAAAGCTAACCGGCAATAGGTATGCGAAAAAGGTTGCAAGGAATGCCTCTGAGATTTTCCTCAAAAGAAAAATATTTGAAATTAAGCCGACAAAAAGATGGAGGAAAGAAGACTTCATAAAGCTTCATTATCCCTGTTATTGGCATTATGATATCCTGTTTGGGTTGAAGGTTATGGCGGAGGCAGGTTTTATCGATGATGAACGCTGCTATGACGCTTTAAAATTATTGGAATCAAAGCGATTGCCAGACGGAGGATTTCCTGCGGAGGGGAAATATTATCGATCTGCACAAAATAATAAAAAAACGACCGGGCGCTCACTTGTTGATTGGGGCGGTACTAGTAAGAAACATATGAATGAATTCGTAACATCAGATGCTTTATATGTGTTGAAGGAATCTGGACGATTGGCATGACCCAAGGAATTGCCACTTCGCTTAACATCTCTTAGAACTCTTCTCAACCCTTAAGTCAGATTAAGGGAATATCTTTTAAAAAACTCAACAAAAAGGTTTTTAAGGCATTCACCATTATCCGACCGATCTTGCACATACATACTAAACAGTGGTGATCTAATAGCTAAGAAAAAGAGAAAAGAGAATGAAGAAAAATACGAATTTAATGCTCCAGAATTCGATGAGGAGGAATTCTTAAAAAGAGAATTGAGGAATGCTAAAAGCAGCATTGTAACTGTCATATATGCGATACCCATAGCGATCATATCTTTTGCTCTCACATCTATCAACCAAGCATTATTGGGTTTCTTTATTGGAATAACTGGATTGATCAGCCTTAGGTATCTGTACCCCCTAGTTAGAATAGATATAGCGCTGTTCGAAAAAAAAAATTGGTTGGGCAGCGGCGCTATATTCTTCTTCACATGGCTAGCTGTTTGGATATTGATCTGCAATCCTCCCTTCAACGATCTAGCGAACCCTACGATCGATCGTGTGGAATGCAGTATTGATGGTGGGGGGAATTGGACAGCATTGGTGCCAGACCCAGACTGGAATAATATACAAATAGGAAACAATAACACAACCATCATCATTAGAGCGAGAATAGCGGATAACGATAGGTTGGATAGTAATTCGATTAAAATTATTGTTGATGGAACGCAATATGATTTAGCTCCCTCTGAAAAGGATTATTATACATATACGATAGTGAATGTACATAAAGGCGCGACATACGATATCAAAATCATGTCGAAAGATGTTGGTGGTAGATCGAGTGAATATCATTTTGTGATGGGCACTTCCTAATATTCCCAATGAAATTTTCTCTCCAAAAATATAGTTAAATATCGGAGATATCTTTTTTTAATGAGTTCTTCATTTTCAATCAGCTCAAACTTCTCTCTTACAATTGGATTAATGTTCTTACCAAGGTTCAGATTTTCAATTTCTGTTTCAATTAGCGCTTTTGCATGTGTATAGTTCCTTTTAATATCAACGGTCCACCTGCTTCCTTCAATGTATGGTTCGGTAATAGCTCGCTTTGCGCTCCTCCATTTTTCCAAAAATG
>JAUWGG010000131.1 GCA_030606525.1 Methanobacteriota archaeon
AAGATTCATCAACATCCACACCTGCTTTTTTATATGTGAACTTCATGGGATCAAAGGGGTAATGTGATTGATATATAATAATGATATTGAGAGATATACAAAATCCTGTACCATAACTTTTTTATAATATACAAAAAAGCGTATGACATTATTTTTATATTGCTAAAGCTGTTACATTAACAATGGGAAGTGATAAAAAAGTAGTGATAATGATAGTTACAACCCTTTTGCCAGCTATGATTTTTTCAAGTGTTGTGTCAAATGGAAATACCATTGATGTGAGAACATCCTCTGAGATAATTTTAAAGGTAGCATTTCAAGATGATATAAAAGATTTGAATGTACTTGCTGCAAATGACATATGGTCTCGAAAAGCGCTAGATTGTATTTACGATCGACTGGTAAGGTTCCATCCATCTGAAGGATCTCAACCTTGCATCGCATCTAATTGGAACATTGATACAGATGATTATAAAAATTTCACGATTTATTTAAGAAATGATGCAAGATGGCATGATGGTCATCCATTGACTGCTGACGACATCATTTTTACATATCAATTATTAAGCGGCTTACAAAAATATAGAGGAGATATACGTTGTCTCATTCAATCAAATGGTACAATTGGTGTTTACAAGGTCAATGATTATGAATTAAAATTTGTATTAAACACTACATATGTTCCATTTCTTGAAGTCACTTTAGGCATCCCCCTATTACCAATGCACATCTGGAATCGATTTGATAACGGAGATGGGACATATGATTATTCTGCTGCTGTAAATTGGTGTCCAGATAATAATGAGGTTATTGGCTGTGGACCTTTTAAATTTGAGAAATGGACTCCAGGTCAATATGTAAAACTCTCTACATTTCAAAATTACTTTCAAACACCATACATTGATGGGATATTGTTCAAGATTTATAAAACTTCAAATTCAGCAGTGATGGCACTGAAGAGCGGTAATGTGGATTACATTGCATGGTCTATTCCACCAGATTTCATTCCAGATTTGATGAGGTCTGATGAAATTGATGTTTTTTCCAACCCCAATCCAAGTTTTTCTTATTTAGGATTCAATATGCGAAAACCAGATTTCGGATATAACTCCACTGGTATTGATACAGGTGAACCGTTTAGAAAAGCTGTTGCACACTGTGTAGATAAAAAAACTTGTGTTACAACCTTGTTGCAGAATTTTGGTATGATTGCGAATGGTCCAATTAACCCAGCAAATACATTGTGGTATAACGATAGTTTACCAATATATCCTCCAAATGTTGATGAAGCGAAGTTAATTCTATACAATGCTGGTATAATAGACAGTGATGGAGATGGATGGAGAGAACTGCCTACTTTGGGTGACAGCTATTTTGAAATATTAACACCACCAGCAGATTACGATCCAATTAGAAGTGCAGCTGGTTTGATGATCGCTACGCAAATGCGAGCAGCTGGTTTAAATGTACTATTAAGACCAACTGCTTTTGGTGAGATATTAAGAAGGATAGACGCACGAGACATCGATTTGCATATTTCCGATTACAACATCATGATCGATGATCCATATTATCTCTATGACCTATATCATACCAAAGGAAGACTCAACTATCAAGGATATAACAGCACTCAATTCGACAATTTAATCGAGAGAGCAAATAAAGAAGTGAATGTGACAAAACGGGTTGATTTAATAAAATGGTGTCAAGGGATAGTAATGAATGATCTGCCCATAATTCCTATTTATTACAAACAGAGCATAGAAGCTTACAGAAGGGATCGATTCATTGGTTGGACAACGCAATATGGTACGATATTCAACTATTGGTCACTTATTAATATTCATAAACCACCAACAGACCAACTATATTCGTCGATTTCAACAACATCAGCAGTGATTTCAAATGGTACTGCGGATGTAACTGTAATTATAAGAGATCAAGAGGGGAATAAAATCGAAGGCATTCAAGTCTACCTATCTACAACTAATGGAACTATCATTCCAAACAATGGGACAACAAATTCTGAGGGGCGATTCGTAGCAGTCTTTCATGCACCATATGTACCACCATCATCAAAAGGCGGTGAAACTTTTCCAGTTTTAATAACAGTTACAAGTGAAACTAAACAAGGATATAGAGATGCTTCTCCTCGTACAGCGATGATTTTTATCAAACCAGCACTTTCAAGATTCTTATCAGTTATGATTAGTGCAGATTTCGATTTAGTTACTTCTGAAGGTATAACATATATCGATATATGGGTAAGAGATCAAGATAATTTAAGGATTGATGGTGCTACAGTTAACCTCAATGTGGAGCCTGCAAATGCGATCCTGCCCCCATCAAACGGAACAACGATAGACGGCAGAGTTCGGATTACTTTTACCGCGCCGAAAGTGAACAACGATTCCTTCTTTTTGATAACTGCGAATGCAGAAAAGACCGGTTATGAGGGTGGGGAACAAAGCATTGGAATCGGAGTTGTTGCAACATCGATTGCAGTTCCACCAACATCCGCAATTGATGTTGTTCTCATTTTCGCATCGATTAGTCTTGCTGCTTTAATTTTCAGTGTATTGAGAAAAAGACGAAAATAAACCGCAACAATTATAATCCTCAATCCACTATATAAAAACAATGACAAGGCGCTGGATGTCGGAGAGGAAGAAAGATCATTATTATAGATTGGCGAAGCAGAAGGGTTATAGGAGCCGCGCTGCGTATAAGCTTATACAAATTAACCGTAAATTCAATGTTATTAAGAAGGGATATGTGGTTGTGGATCTGGGTGCAGCGCCTGGTGGTTGGTCTCAAGTGGCTAAGGAGATAGTAGGTGAAATGGGAAGAGTAGTAGCTGTAGATCTTTTGAAAATTAAACCTATAGACGGAGTAGACTTTTACAGAGGAGATATTAGAGATAAAGAATTTATTGAGGATCTACTCGCCTCTATAGATAAAAAGGTCGATATAGTGATATCAGACATGCTTCCGAAAACCACCGGCAACCGCTCGATGGACCATGCTAGATCAATTGAATTATGTGAGCATGCTTTTAACTTCACAAAACATGTTTTAAGACCAAAAGGTAATTTCGTTGTGAAGGCGTTTGAGGGTGATCTGTTCAATTCATATTTCAATAAAATAAAAGAGAATTTTAGGTTCTGCAAGGCACATGGACCAAAGGCATCAATTAAAAGTACAAAGGAGATATACGTTATTGCGAAGCACTTTAAGCGCTAGACAAATTTTTTGCATATTTATAGCATGCTGAAGCTTCTTTTCTTTTTCCAAGTCTTAAAAGCACCTCACCTCTATTCAACCAAGCAGCAATGTATTTTGAATCGTAATTGATAGCATTCTTATAGCAGCTTTCAGCATGAGCGAATTTCCCTAATTTAGCGAGAGCCCTTCCCTTATTGTTCCACGCTACAGCATAATCAGGTTTTATCTTCAACGCTCGATCGTAGCATTTTACTGCATTCTCGAGCATTTCCACTTTGAAAAGCACATCACCTTTATTGCTCCATGCGATCTCATTTTTCGGGTCTATGTTAGTTGCAATATTGTTGCATCGCAGCGCTTTGTCATATCTCCCCAATCTCTTGAAAGCTGCACCCTTGCTCGCCCATATGCTAGCTGGTCTTACGGA
>JAUWGG010000194.1 GCA_030606525.1 Methanobacteriota archaeon
AGAAACCATCACAGGTCTCTACATTCATATTCATCTCAAGATTGACAACCTTTCCACCGACATTAAGTGGAATTTCTTTTGATCCTCGTTGGATTTTTCGCCCTGTTGTTCCTTCTGCTTGATATCCAACAAACACAATCGTGTTTTTACTATCCCCAGCCCATGATTTAAGATACTCCATCAAAGGACCTCCGTTCATCATACCGCTTGTAGCAAGAACGACACAGGATCCTTTATCACCAATTATTTTTTCTCTCATCTCCATGCTATCAACACGTTTGAAGATATCAGAAAGAAGTGGATTATCTCCTTTTTGGAATATCTGACTTCTTAGTTTGTTATTAAGATATTCAGGATATGCAGTATGAATTGCTGTTGCCTCCCATATCATACCATCAAGAAATACAGAAACCTCAGAGATCTCCTTGTTTCGTACCAGGTTTTCAAGAACAATCATGACTTCTTGACTTCTTCCAACTGCAAAAACAGGAACAAGAACCTTTCCTTTCTTTTTCATTGAGGTACGGATAATATCTTTAAGTCGTTCTGTTGCTTCCCTTCGACTTGGTTGATAATCCTCTCTACCTCCATAGGTAGCTTCTACAACAACAGCTTCTACACGTGGAAAATGATTAACAGCTGGGTTAAAAAGCCAGGTTCTTTCATATTTAATATCGCCAGTAAATGCAATATTATAGAGTCCCTCTCCAACATGGAAATGGCAAATTGATGAACCAAGGATATGGCCTGCGTTATGAAACGTGAGTCTAATATCAGGAGTTATATCTGTTGTATCTCCATAACCCATTGGTATGCAATGTTTAATAACACTACGTATGTTTTCTGAAGAATATGGAACCTTTTTTGCATCAGCAGCAGCAACTTTAAGATAATCCATCTGAAGAAGCGTCATCATATCTCTTGTTGGAGGTGTACAATACACAGGACCATCATAACCATATTTATATAAAAGTGGTACAAGACCAGAATGATCAAGATGAGCATGGGTAATAACTACGGCATCAATGGTTTCAAAAGGCAATACTTCAGGGAGATGAATATATGGAGAACTATTATTATCTGAAGAGACATCAATACCACAGTCAATCATTACCTTACTATCCTGGGTATGAAGCAAGCTACAGGATCTTCCTACCTGCCGAAAACCTCCCAGAGCAATAATTCGTACAAACTTTTCACAATCGGAAACCCCACGATGAAGCTTCCTTCCCATCTTTTGTAGTATCACTTTTCGTTCGTCACTCATCGTTCGAAGATATCCACGGATTTCTTTAACGGTCTTGGATTGAATAGGAGGAGCTCTAATTATTTTAGGTGTCCAGTTGATTCGTTTACGTACCTCATTAAGAAGAACGCCCTCCTTTCCGATAGCTGCACCTGGTCGTAACGCCTCAATAGTTACTTCACCAACATCTGGTTGAAAATAGATATCAACAATTTCTGCATCTTTAGGTATGATTGTTCGTATCTTTTTCTCTGCAAGATCAACATCGGTTAGAACAGAAGGATCAGGACGGACAACAATACGTTTCTGCAATGTTTTTGCAAGATTTTTAACGAGATCTTTACTTTTTGCAAATCGATCCGGTGTTTTTGTATAGATAACAAGAAGTGCTCCTTCGAATTCTACATCTGTCACATCGATACTTGCAGGTATCGAACCTCGAATCTTTCCTTTAAACTCCCTTAAAACATCATCTACTGTCATTTTTTAGCCTTGTAAAACTCAGATAATAAATTGCATATTCATAAATAATTAAATAAATGAAACAAACGGATCTATTTTCCCATTTTTTCTAAACGTGTTTTTATTTCATCTTCAGAAATCGTTCTGAACTCTTTTTCATTAATAACGGCAATAGCAGCACCATTTCCGGATGCTGAATCCCGTCCCATAGCAGCATTAATAGCTCGTGCTGCAAGATCAACGCCTTCATCAACAGTCAGGTCATCTTTATATTGATCTTCTAAGACACCAAACACATATGGTGAACCAGATCCACCTGCGGTATATTTATCAGGTATAGCTCCTCCAGCAGCATCAAGTGAATAGACATGTCCACCTTCAGAATCCCAACCAGCAAGTATCAACTGCACGTAGTATGGATAAAATTTCCGCTGGTTCAGAATATTTGACATTAGAGTTGCTGCACTCTTAACTGGCATCTTTGTATCTCGTTTTAACCGGTAGAGATTTACCTCTGAACTAAGATAACGTGAGAGAACCTGCAGATCACCCACAAGACCTGCGGTACAAAGCGCTAGATGG
>JAUWGG010000002.1 GCA_030606525.1 Methanobacteriota archaeon
CTTGACTTTGTCAGATTAGAAAAATCTATTTGATTTTTGCTAATCATAAACACTTTTACCAGTATCATCAAGAACATCATCATGATGCCTTGTATCATATCCTCTTTGTTTATCTGCTGAAAATAAACAGCAGATATAAAAACATTCTTCTTACCATTAACACAGGGAGTGAAAATAGCCCCTCGTATACCAGAAAACATATCCGTTAAGTGTGACGCCGATGATGCGACTGCCGAGCGGACAACCGACGTTTATGCTTTTCAAGGATAAGCTGCACAATTTCTTCATGAGTAATCTTTCGTTTCGGCATAACTACTTCAAGAATCTCTTTAGCATCTTGCACAGTTAAAAACTCAGCTTTCCGCCCAAGTTTCATCGTTAACAATAGCAGATACAGCATTGCAAGCAATGTCATCGTCATATGATGATGCCAACCAGTCCAACCACGTAATTGATAATCTGCAAGTCCAGCTATACCTTTTCCATCTTCAAATGTTCGTTCAATCCAATACCGGCTTCCAGACATCTGCGCAAGCTGATTGATACTTGTATCCTCAGATGCATTCGAATATTGATATTTTACCTCATCACTCTTTGGATCCTCTCGAATGATTAACCAGCATTCATCACCTGGAAGACCATCTTTCTCCCGTGGATAAACCCGAAAACAAACCATATCAGCCCAGAGCTCCCGCCGTTCTGTATCACGGATAAACACACGATGCCATTCATCATCAACAACACGGTTTTTTAAATCATCCACTCGCACAGAATCGCCATCAATCACTTGTTCTCGTGTTGGCGGGCGACCCCGACCTTTCTTTCGTTCTAGTACACCCGTTTTTGGTTTCTGTAACCAGACACGGAGGTTACAAGGAATATCAGCAATATAGATCATATTATGCTGGTCTATCTTATTTCTCAGCCAGGAATCACGGCCATACAAACTATCCATTCCAATCCAGCCAAAGGGCACCTTGTTCTTCTTTTTTGCATGACGTATCATATCCCAGGCAAGCTCGGTTTTCTTCTTAAAACGAATATACCAGGGAACTCCACATTTCTTCCGACGTTTTCTATCAGATATCCATTCTTCTGGAAGATATAATCGTTCATCAATCAACGTCCGATAGGAATCCTTGGTATACCCTAGGAATACACCAACTTGACAATTCGCAGTTTTTCCAAGGCGACCGCAATGCTGTGAAGCAGCACCCACTGAATCCTTTCCTTGTTTTGGAAAACAACATTCATCAACATGCAATGAACCCATGTTTTCATCTCCAACAGCCGCTGTAACATCCCGTTGAATATGATCAAGGACTGGTCGATGATCCCATGGTGACTTTGAAACAAAATGTTGCAGGGATTGATTGTTACAATCCAGAACCTCTTTTGCATACGTACACATGTTACCTCTTCCCTTTCCAAGCAGTTTCCCCTGAATATATTGAAAAGATTGTTTGACCATATTTCGTGTTTTGGTTAGAAAATGAAACGTATATCCCTCATGAAGATTATTGACAGTATCAGCTAATCCATGTATATCCTTTACGGATAATGAAAACTTCATTTTGGCATCCCATCCACTGATGGGAAGGTGGATGGAGGTTTAAATAGGATGTTGTATATCCTACTTTAATTGGATAAAAAATCTAATCTGACAAAGTCAAGTTAGTATATTATAATATTTATTCTCCCATTCAATATACATGGAATTATTCAAAAAGTCCAATAACTCATTATACTCTTCTTCTGATATATGAACATCACTATTAGTTTGAATTGATTCTAATAGAAAAGGAAATCTTTCCATATCCTCCTCTGTAAGATTATGAAATTGATAATCAGAAATATCTGCTTCAAATTCATGAACATATATCCATCTACCACTAAATTGAAGAATAATAAGATAAATTACTCCAACAATAACTACACATATAATTACAATAAACAAAATCGTTTTTCTATTCATGTCCTTCCTCTCAATCAGACTGTCTTACCCACTATCTTATACACTACAATAAACCATAAGTATCTAAGAGGTTATATTATTTTTGTCTTACTCCTTATCGAACCCTGACAACTTTATCTATTAGGTTGACAATAAGATTGAAGGTTGCTGTGCTTATGTATTATTGTCGGTTAAATTTACATAAGAAGCATAAATCAAGCAGACTATGAAATCTCAAAAAAAAATATCCCCCCTCCTCCCGTAAGTGTATATGCTCTACTCGATATATTTATCTTTCTAATTTATCTTTCTATCCCTGCATCCTCTGCGTTTTTTAGATTTTATGTTATGTTATATTAATGTTATCAAGCTGTTAAACTTACCGCTACATACATATCATTATACCCATCATCAGTGAAATCTTTATCATCCCTGCACTCAAGATGAATCGTGAAGCGCCCCGAGCCGAGCTCCAGTGATTTGAAATTCCCATTATCGTTGTATGTAAGTGGAATATTCGGATTCTCTATCACTATCGTTTCCACTCCCTTATGGTTTAATTTATATCGAATGCTAGACCAGATTCCTTCCGGTCCATCTCCGATCTGCATGTATTCTATTCTTGTGAAAAGCGAATTTCTGAAATTTACCTCAACATTGTCAGCATTTCCAGTCCCACCAAAATACACTTGTTTTGCTCTGGTTATAAGAAAATTTAACTCACTTATAAGACTATTTTCAGTTTGTGTTCGATCATAACTCTCTAAACCTCCCCAAATCAATGGGAGAGAAATAGCCATAATTAAAACGATGATAATGAGTTTAAAAGGAATTCCCTCAACACCTTCTTCGTTCCACTGGGAAGAAATCCGAGAGCGCTTGAATAGTGTCATGGTTTATTTACAACGACAGTATAGGGTCCAATTGTTCTGCCAATATAGGATGCAGTGATCGCAATGCTCCCCGTATTGACATTCTCACCTAAGTTTCCATTACCAGATATAGTAACCTTGCCATCAGCTTCTGTGATCTTCTTTGTATCAATTCCCGGACCTGAAAAGGTAATCTCAACACCTTCAAGGGCTTTTCCTTTGTCACTGTACGCTTTGACGGTAATTACATAGTTAAAACTACCATCAGCCATAGTAGTGATCTCTTTACTTGTGGGTTCAACGATTTCAAGCCTATCCAACATTGGTTTTTGGAATGCGGTTAACCATCCCACTATGATCACTATTGCTATCCCTGTGATTACCACTAAAATTATCATATATAATGGCAATCCCTCTAGCGCTCCTCTTTCATCCCATTTTAATTTTTTCTTTATTTTTTTTCTCATAAAATCACTCCATATCATATCACCCGGATGGCAATTTAATCTCGAGCATATGATCTTGATTTTTTAATTTTTTATAATCGTGTCTTGGTGTAAGAATTGTTTCTTTTTCCGATGAGATAGATGAGAGATGTCTGTTTAATTGCTCATCTGGCATTGCTGAAGCATCAACACCTGTATGCAGCGTTAATCTTGGTCTAATCATGCACCGCTCAATCTTTCTAGTCTTGTCATCAAAGATAACTGCCAAACCCCTCTTGAACTCCATTGTTGAAACAATTTTTTGAATGTCCTTGCTACCGTTCATAAACGATTGTTTAGCTTTCCCAAGAGCTGAGATATCATCATAAGAAGTAACATTATGAGCGATTATAATATCAGCTTGCCTAATAGCAGTTTCATGCAGAGTGGAAGGCTCTTGTGTGGCAAGCACTAACGATAAGCCAGGGTGCCGCCCAAGTTTTATCCAATCAATGAGTATATCACTTGATAATGTTCTTGTATTCGATGGCAAGAACAAATGAGCTTCGTCGATCATCAGATAGACGAGTGGGTGTTCTCCCGCAACTTCTTTGCTAATTTCAACATCAATAAGGTTTGCTTCAGATTGCATCTTTAGCGTTGCATACAAAATTCTCTCGCTAAGAAGTCTTCTTGCAATGATCGTTATGATCAGGTTTCTAACATCAAAACCGCCAATGCGACCTAGATAGCTTATGTCGAGTATGCTTAGCTGCCCACCTTTTACTATTTTTTTGTATGGGGTGCCTGTTCGACCGAAGACCCCGAGCCGCTCGATCATTCCAAACATATTCCTTAAGGATTCCTTTACATGTTCCTCAGACCTTTGGCGATCTATCTCCTGGTATATCTCCTCAAAACCAAAAATGCTAGCTGAGCTAAGTAAACTGTCAATCACTTTCACAAGAAGAATGCCAACAAGATCAGTTGGTTTAACATCGAATAGGGTCAACCAATCGTAAACATCTACATCCTTTATTGGGATTTCCAGTACTCCATCATAATATATATTTTGACCATCTTGCTTAAATCGATCAATGGTTGTTCTTGGCATGAATATTCTTGCATAATCTTCGAAATCCCTTGGTGATAGCGCTTGAAACTCACGGAGTCTGTCGACCTCCGCTCTATTTGTATTAGCTTTCTTCAGACTATGGAAAACACCCATAGTATCTACAACTAAGACGGATATACGATCCCTATACTCTTTTTCAAGAAGACCGAATGCTTCTGCTATCACCCCCAGAGTATATGATTTGCCTGTACCGCGTTTTCCAAGTATGAGGATGCAATGTGGAGATGTGAGATCGAGGTATACTGCTCCAACCTCCTCATATCTGCCAACAGGATAGCTGACAACCTTTCCCAAATAACAACAACCCTTTTTATCGAATTTTTTTACCGCCTTTTCTTCTCTACCGAATATTTCATATCTGGTCATGCCATATCACCTCCAATTAACTAAATGTTCTAACATTCAAATTTATTAAACACCGATTATACCTAACTGACAAACAATTGTCGCTATTGTATAGATGACAACTGCTATAGGCAGCGCAGTTCCAATGTTAGCTTTCAACGCGATACGATCGTCACCATGTTCGATCCCAGATGTGAAGTACATGATTACTATTACTATCGCTATGAGGTATATGCCTATTATTAAGAGGAATAGAGCAGGATCAATCATCTTCGTTGTGCCAGGTATTTCGGCAAATTCTTTGGCGAGGAGAACATAAAGGGAAGAGGTTATGCCCATAATTATTGGGGCAAATAATATTCCAGTACTTTTCATCATTTCCACTGTGGAGCTAAGCTGTGTTCTTATATCATGTTCCGCTTTTTTCATATCCTTTAGATAAGCGGAGGTGGCAACTATTGTCTGTCCTGCAGTTGTTGGATCCTTCTTTACAATCTCCACTACAGTTTTCATTGCAGCTTTAATCGTTCTAGATGGAATATTTCTCAGAACACCCACATCACCGAACAAAGCGTTATCAAGAGTTGATTTGGTAATTTGAAGTGTATAAGCAATCCTTTCAAAGACCTTCCCAATCGCAGTACCTTCCATCGCCTTACCTGTTTTCTTAAGTGCTATTTCCAAAGGAGCACCTTCAGCTATCCTGCTTCCAAGTTGAAACATTGCGTCCGGAAATTCATCTTCCATTTTGATTATCTCGTCCCGGTGTTTTTTTTGTCCAAAAGATGTAGTTTTACAGTAAAACCCTATTGAAAGACTGATTCCCCATAGAATAAGAAGAGCGCCTAACATCCCCGCCCATTCCCCAAAAAACCCGACTATTTGAAGTATTCCAAATGAAGATAACATAATGCCAATAATCATAGATACAACGAGTATGGATCTACGTTGAGAATCTGTTAACTTGCTTTTCACTTTCGGTGGAGTGGAAGTTCCAGGGCGTTTTCCCAGAATGAAGTATGCATAGACAAGTGAGATCATTGGGAATGCAATGTCCATCATAAGAACAATCGCAAGAGTATTTACTGATTCTACTGTACCTTTAGCTGTTTCTCCTATTGTTCCCATGATCTCTTGTGGGTTCATTGAGAGATTTAACGCAAGCATTGGCAGCATTGCACCTATGACCATTGGCATTAATATGCCGAGCGCAAATAATACAGTTGTTGGGGTTGATAGAGATGCTGCAAAATCCTCAATGCGCCTCCTTGTGCCCGAAAGTATAATATCAACAGCTTTGTCAAGGCTGCGATTCAATCCTTCATCTGTATGTTCCAAAGTTGAGCTTCGAATAGCGTAAAGTGAACGTTTAAGGTCCTCATTCCAATCTCCCCAATCATATGCAAAAGCAAGAAAAGATTCTTCTATGCCATTATATTTCCTCATATATACATCCCATAATACCTTCTTCAATCCAGATGCTAAAGGCTCATCTGCATTATCAGCTGCGAAAGCTATCGCTTTGTTCAATGATGGGGATAATCGCATTGACATGACAAGGTAATTGATCGCCTCGGGCGTACGACCAAGTGATAATACTTCTATTCGATTCACTAAAATATCTGGATATGAAGTTAGAAAACCAAAGACAACGAACGGGAGAATGAAAGTTAAAGGCATCATATAGATCAATATTATGAAGAAATCGACTTTAACACCGAAAAATAAAACGACATCAAGCATAAGAGCTGATGCTAATGAGATGAAAGCGCAAAAACTAGCAAATAATATAACTTCGTGCAATTCGACATTCAAGCCAGTGAAATATACTGCTTTATTGAATTTTTCTTGTTTATAGACCCTGTCAATCTTTTCAAACCTTTTCTCTGCCTTTTTAAATTTCTTCTCTAATTTTTTATACCTTGGATCTGCGCTTGCATACTTATACTCGATCTCTTTGAATTCCCTCCCTATGACTTTGAATGCAACTTCTTCCCTTTCGTATTTCTCTTTCGCCTTTTTTTTAATTTCTTCGATTTTAGCTGGTGAAGCGCCAAAAAGTTCATTAACAAATTTACAGCCAAAGGTAAACCAGGATCCATGATTGTCTACGAGTGTCGCTTGTGCTTTAGAACTAAACATATCTTGTACTCCTT
The DNA here is from genome assembly GCA_030606525.1 of Methanobacteriota archaeon. Lineage (GTDB taxonomy): Archaea > Thermoplasmatota > Thermoplasmata > JAUWGG01 > JAUWGG01 > JAUWGG01. The sequence goes on from JAUWGG010000002.1 coordinate 6,888, forward strand.
TCAAACCACTTTTCCCATTCTCTCAAGACCCTATCATGATCTATTTTTTTTCCTCTCGCTTCTTTTTCCATTATATTCCAAAAAGCATTGTTAGATTTAGAAACCCACTCTGCAGATAGTATTTTAGATTCGTTGTTTTTTCTTGCATACTCAACCATCATTTCTCTATATGCTGCTCTTGTCTGTATATTGCTAATAGCATCCTCTAAAGTAATGCCCCACGATCTCGCGATAGAGGCTATCTTCTCTGATTTGTATTTGAAGGCATCAGTCTCAATAAGTGTATCTGAATTCTCATCATATGCCATCAGATCCTGAAATGCCCCAGCCTCTCCACAAATTTTTAGTACCTCTGCAATTTGAATGATCTTCCTTCTTTGCTTTTGAGTACCACCAGGGCGTGTAAGACCTGCTACAATCACAATATCTGTTGCAGTGAACGATCTTTCAGGTACACCCATATCGCTGACAGCACGATCATATACTGCTTTAGCGGAATCTGCATGAAATGTTCCCAAGACAGAACTACCAGCAGTGCCTGTCCTCATCGCCTCATACAAAGTTTTAGCTTCTTGACCTCTAACCTCGCCTAGCACTATCGCTGATTCGCCAAGTCTCAAAGAAACACGTAAAGCCTCATCAGCGGTCATTTCGCCTTTACCCCCAAGAGTAGATTGAATGAATATGCTCTGAACCTTGTAACCTAACTCCTGCATCTTCTGACACGGCAATTCAAGAGTGTCTTCAATGGTCAATATCCTCTGGCTCTGGAGGAACTCTAGCATGATAGCACCAAGAAGAGAGGTCTTACCAGAACCTCGACTACCAGCAATTATCATAGTAGAATGGCCATCAATTAAAAACGATATGAGTCCAGCAGCTAAAGCGGTCATGGTTTTGTTATTTATGAACTTCAACAATGTCCATGGATCGATTGAATGTTTTCTTAATGCAATAGCGATTCCATCAGGACTCAGTGGCTTGCCAATAACGGTTACCCTTGTATCGTACATCTTCAAATCGTGCTCTAAAACAGGCATGGCTTCGGAAAATGGTCTTCCACTTTCATATCTAAATCTAGACAGCATACTCTCTGCATCTGCATTACCAAGGATCACGTTTGTCTTACACCTTCCATACACTCCAGGGCTTCTAATACCACTGATCGTCACATAAACTAAGTTCTCTGATGCAGGAGCGTCAATATATACATCTTGGACATTTGGATCCAGCAAAAATATTTCTGTTATAGCAAAACCTGCAGTGTATTTTGTAAGAATCTCAGAGAGCATTTTTACATTTTTCATCTCCTCAGTTCGATCTTTTCCAATGTTGACATCGTTTCTCTTCGCGAACTGATACAGCAATCTTTCGCTAAATTTTGCTACATATGTTCTTGCCTGCTCTGGACGATCTAATTTTAAATTTTTTGGGTAATGTTCAATTAACTCAGCTTTTACAAGGTGTATAAGTTTTAAATACTCCACCGGCAGTTCATATTCCGGTGGGAGGATGTGATAGAGCGTCTCAGTCTCAGTTGGTATATGGTATATACTTACCTTTGAACCACTCACATAATATTTTGAGAGCAATTTAGCGTTATTTGGAGGATTTGGAATCAGCCAAGAAGATGAAAAACCTGGACGTATCTTTTGATGCTGGTCAAATACCCTGTCCATTCCTCGTTTTATTCGATGGACATCAATCTTGGAAAAAGTGCTAAGTATACCTTCAAACTCTGTAACTTTTCCTCGTCTTTCTTGTTCCCTTATTGGTCTGAGTATTATAATGTCGTTCTTAATTTTGGGATATCCTTTTGATCCTTCTTTCATATTCAGCTGTCTCCCGATCCTCATCATACAATTATATGGAATGCTCTATGGATTATGAATGCCCTTAGCTCTTCAAGATGGTCATATAGATAGACAAAATCGCTTTTTGTTGTGTTTAAACAAGCTACACATACTATATTTTTTTTAGCTTCACTCAACGATCGAGCTTTCTTCATAAAAATCTCATAAAACTTTACTATATCTTTCTTTAGATTTTTCCCTAACATAGGAAAAATATTTTGAGGATTGAAATCACATTTTTCGCAAATAGCTTTTTGCGGGTCAGCTTTAATGAATGGCAATTTACCTGATTCGAAGTATTCCTTAAAAGGCGCTCGAATCGAAAGCTGTTCAAGCTCATGGATTATTTGAACTACCTTTTTTAGCATCTCAACCGAGTGGTCAGTATATTGCGTTTCTCTATAGTGAGAAAGGATAATCGAGTTGATATTGAATTCTTCTGAGAGAGCATTTTGAACTCCTCTTATGCACTTACAATCTTTGAGTGTCGCCTTGCCGTTACATTCTTTACAATTCATCACTAACCTGGTTTCTCTTACTTCATGCTCGATCTCATATTTACAAGTGGGATATTCTCCCTTTGGTCGTTTAATTACGCTCTTTCGTTTAAACTTCACTTTCATCAAACTCGCGCAAGTATACCCACGGCTTTAGTCGTAGGAGGAATTGCGCACACCTCCTGAATTATTCCTTTTGCATGTTCTAGAAGTGTTAGCTTTTTGCTATTCACAGAAGCTCCTATCTTTTCACCGTTTACGGTTCTAATATCAAAATATCCAGAGCTTCTTAATCCATGTATGAAACACTTTGTTTTGTTATACAACACCTTATCAAATCTCCTAAATCCTTTTCCTTCTTTTACAGTGTTACGCTTCTTCCTACCCCCTTTCAAGAGATTGGCTTTGTATAATGATCGATTCTGTCGTCTTACTTGCTTGCCAATGTGGATGCATTCAGATCGTATCTGGTCTGAACCACCTGCTATTACAAAAGCATCATTCACACGACTCTTCTCTAAACTGCGCTTTATTCTATTATGTTTAGTGATATGACCGTATGTCCAATCACAGTTTAGAGTATTAACCAATCTCCAGCGGATAACGTTCATAAATACTGTTGCTTTTAATGTTTTTTTCGCTTTCTTCTGTATTCTCAGATAACCAAATTCCTCTGCTGTCTGGTTACCTTTCTTCTGATTGCACTCGTGGCAACTGATTGTTAAGTTCGATACTCTGTCACTTCCGCCTCTTGACTTCGGTATGATATGTTCGACTTCTAATGGTATATCTGTCTTACCACAATAAGCGCATTTCCTGCCCCACTTCTCTAACAGATATTCGCGGACTGCATAGCCCCGAAGTTCTCCCTGTTGGTATTCTACTCCACGTATCTCTGGGTTCTGCATCTTCTGTGTATCGAATGAAGCGACCTCGACAACGATCTTGGTTATCGGGAGGATATTCTCCAGTTGCTTAATGAGTTTGATGTGGCTCTGTAGTTTATGCTCCAATGAGGGTGCTAACCAACCATCTTTTCTACTACGATTGTTGAATCTTGGTTCTCTGTGCCACAGACGACTTCTTCGAGTTCTGCGATATGCTCTTCTCTTCTCTAATAACCGTTTTATATCGCTTCTTAATACCAATTCACCTGCTATTAGCTCTTTATCGTCTGTTACGGTGCTGTATCCGATGGTTGAATATCCTGCATCGATACCGAGTGTTATGTCCTGAACGTTCTCTTCACAATCCCAGAGAAGTTGAATGACAAATGGTGTTTGCTGAACGACCTCTGCTTTCCCCGCTTCCAATAGATGTCTCGCTTTAGCAGGTTTACAAGGCATCAATGGTTTCCCGTTCTTATTGATCACATATACCAGCATATCAGCTTTAAGCTCTCCCACTGGCTGGAGTAAGTGTTCCTCGGAGTTGTTATGTGGAGTTTTTAAGCTGAAAGACACTGCTCCTACCCTCTCAGAGCTGTTTAATCCTTCTGCCACAGAGCCACAAGCTGGAACAGCACTTATGGGTGTGTATGTATTTCTTCCACATAACTTCTGCATATTTTTATGCCTCCTGATCAGCTATTGGGCTCATGCCCACCCGCTTTAGCGGTGGGTAGTTGACATTATTCCGCTCGTTTGCCCATAGCAACACTCTTAGGATAAAATGAGAGATTTTTAAAGACTTGTCATTACATGTAGACTACGTGTAGGGTTAGCACTCATTCCGAAATTCCATGAGCGTTTGCGATTTTTGATTTTGACTTAGAAAACTATTTATACTAATGATGCTACTTATGTTTTGAAGTAGAAGAATAGCGTAGATATGATTCAATATTACTATCATATATAATTACAATTCAAATAAAGTCTTAATTGGGCGCTACTCCCATCATCTCTTCATTACTGAAGATAGATATGAAGGAGAGATGAAAGATCACATGTATGTGAATTTGGGGTGTTTGGATTGCATCCGCTGTTTTTCTAAATAGTAATTAGGAGGTAAAAAAATGAGTATAGATCCAAGTACAACTAAGTATCTAATAAAGGCAACTATAACCGCTGAAGGAATAGTTGAAAAGCCTGATGTCGTTGGAGCGATCTTTGGGCAGACAGAGGGATTGCTAGGGGAAGGACTTGACCTTAGAGATTTACAAAAGAGCGGTAGAATTGGTAGAATAGAAGTGGAAGTAAATTCTGAGAAGGGAAAATCTAGAGGAGAAATTAATATACCTTGTAGTTTAGACCAAGTGGAAACATCCATCTTAGCATCTTCATTGGAAACGATCGATAGAGTGGGACCCTGCAAAGCGAAGATCGGTGTTGCAAAAATCGAAGACGTTAGGGTTTCCAAAAGAAAAAGGATCGTTGAAAGAGCGAAAGAACTATTGGGTAAAATGATAGAAGAATCGAAGATCACAGGTATAGATCTAACGGAATCTGTTAGAGAAACACTTCAAATGGAAGAGATTACGTCTTATGGCGCAGATCGTTGCCCAGCAGGTCCGAATGTGAAGACTGCCGATGCTATAATCGTTGTGGAAGGAAGGGCAGATGTGCTGAATCTTCTGAGATGTGGTATTAAGAATACTATAGCCGTTAATGGTACCAGCATCCCAAAGACCATACAAGATCTATCCAAAGAAAAAGTGATAACAGCATTTGTTGATGGTGATCGGGGTGGAGAACTTATCCTCAAGGAATTGCTGCAAGTTGCAGAGGTTGATTTCATTGCCAGAGCACCAAGAGGTCAGGAAGTTGAAGAATTGACACATAAGCAAATCACAAAAGGTCTGAGAAATAAGATACCTGGTGAGCAATTCGTTGAGATGTACAGTATAAGTTTCGGAAGGGCAAAGAAGGAAGAGGAAAAAAAACCTAAAGTGAAAGAGGAAAAAGAGATCAAGCAGATCGAAAAACAACAGAAAAGAACCACGCTAGAACTTACACCTCAACTCAAGAAATACAAAGAGACATTATCTGAATTGTCTGGAACATCTAAAGCTAAACTCTTCAATAATGATAACGTGATCGAAGAGGTGAAGGTTAGGGACTTAGCTAATACATTGAAAAAGAGAAGGAAGGGTATAAAAACAGTGGTGTTTGATGGTGTCGTTACCCAAAGATTGTTGGATATAGCATCTTCTATAGGGACAAAAACGATTGTTGGCACAAAGCTCAGTGATATCACTAAACATCCTATTGCAATTGATGTATGGACAAAAAAAGATCTGGAATAAATGATTTAGAATGATGGGGTAAAACACAATGGAAAAGAAAGGCTATGATGCTGAAGATGGCCTTCCAATTGATGAAATCGAGGATACACGAGCGGTGATCATCCCGAAAGACCCTCTTAAAAGGGTCATAGGTCAAGATGAAGCGGTTAAATTAGCAAGAATAGCTGCTAACCAAAGAAGACACTTCCTATTGGTTGGTCCTCCAGGCACAGGTAAATCGATGATAGCTCAAGCCCTTTCCCTTTATTTGAAACCACCAGTTGAGGAGATAAGAATCGTTCATAATCCAGAAAATCCAGAAAGACCATTTGTAGAAGTTAAAAACAGAGCAGATGTCTATAAAGAAAAGGAAACAAGAGAATCGGCTGAGGGTGAGCTTATAGATCCGAAGGAAGTGCCGATCAATGTTGCTGAACAATTAGGATATAAATGCATCAACTGTGGAAATTACTCAACAACAATGGAACGTATCTGTCCAAGATGTTCAAGACCTAAAATGGCGCAGATGCAGCAATCAGCGAGTAATCCTTTCAGCGATCTATTGGGAGGTATCTTTGAGGTCACAATGGGTCAGCTTGGTGGAAGGAAAAGGGTAACCACGACAAGAAAAAGATTTGGCAAGGAGGAAGTGGTTGTCTTTGAGCGAGCTGGAGAGATGATCAAAGTCCTGGATCAAAAGGCATTGGAGAAGAGAAGAGAATTTGAGAAGATCAATCCAAGGAAGGTATTGGTTTCAGTTGAAAGAAATCCATTTATCTTGGCCACAGGAGCTAGTGAAACAGAATTATTGGGGGATGTAAGGCATGATCCATACGGGGGGCATTCTCAGCTCGGCACACTGCCTTACGAGAGGGTCATACCAGGCACGATACATGAAGCCCATGAGGGTGTTCTTTTCATAGATGAGCTGCCTCATTTAGGTCATTTCCAGCGCCATATATTAACTGCGATGCAGGAAAAAAGATTCCCGATCGTTGGTAGAAACCCGCAGAGCGCAGGTGCTAGTGTTAGGGCTGATAATGTACCCTGTGATTTTATTTTTGTTGGCGCTTGCAATATACAAGACCTACCATATATCTTATCTCCTTTACGCTCAAGAATTACTGGCTCGGGATATGAGATCCTTATAGAAACCACCATGAGTGATAATGAAAGAAATCAAGCGAAGTTCGCGCAGTTCATCGCGCAGGAGATAGCAATGGACAAGAAGATACCCCCGGTTACTCAAAGTGCGATCAAAGCACTCATCAAAGAAGCCAAAAGAAGAGCAAGAGAAATAGATGGAAAGAAAGATTCATTGACTTTGAGATTAAGAGGAGTAGGTGGACTGATAAGGGCAGCCGGTGATTTGGCTGTGGTGAATGGTGATGAATTGATAGATGAAGGGCACATAAAAAAGGCATTGAAGCGCAGTCGACCAGTGGAAGAACAGATAAAGGAAAGGTATGGTTCATATGAAGGTGGAGTGGCAACAGACATGACCAGTGCTCAGAAAGCATCAAGTCCTTATTATCATTGGAATAAACATATTTACGATGATAAGATGGGATATGAATAAATTGATTGGATTTTTATTGTTATAACGACATATCGGTGAGGTGATGCTGTGAATGAGAAGCGCAAACTCTCGATCGTTACCATGATACTAATGTATATTTTGGGATGGTTGCATTTCTTGCCTGTGACAACTATTATTCCCGTAGCTAATCATTCATATTTAGATCAATACACTCAATCAATTCTCCTAGTTATTTTGGCTCTCATTGTAGCTATCCTTCTCTTCATCTCAGGATATGGCATCTTAAAATCATATCGATGGGGGTTCTATATGGGTTTGGCATTATCGGTATTTATTATATTAGCCACCATCATCCCTGTGTTGATGAATCCTTCAATAGTGGAAATGGCTCCATTGTGGGTGAGTTTGATAAGTTGGGCTACTTTTTGCTTATCTTTGATTATTATCTTCTGTTTGTTTTTACTGAGAATGGAATTCTTAACTACAAATTCATAATTTCTTCCACATTTGTAAGCCATCCTCTCCATCTGTATAAAAAGCAGGCAATTTATTGATGATGTTAAAGCCAAATCGTGCATAGAACCCTATTGCCGCTTCATTGCTCGTTCTAACCTCAAGCGTAATGGATTTGAAGCCTTCGATGATACATCGTTTGATAAATGCCTTCAATAGTTTAGTACCTATGCCTTGGCGCCTTTTCTTCTCATCAACTGCGAGCATCAATATTCTCGCTTGCTGCGGTCCAGATCTTACACCTGCAATAAAACCCACAATGTTCTTTACCGTCTCAGCTATAATGAAACCCTTGGGCCAATAGGTATGGATGTTGAAGTAAAGGGTAGGGTCGTACCTCTCGTGAAGACCTTCCATCACGAGCTTGTCTACAGACCCGATATCATCTGGAATGAAATCCCGCAATATCAACATCGAGGGATTATTGCTGCGGATTGTAATATAAGTAACGGTTAGTTAGAAAAAATTAGGAAAGCGGGCCTGAAGGGATTCGAACCCTTGACCAATCGGTCTCTCCAAACCTTTTCAGGACTTAAGAGCCGATTGCTCCACCTAGCTGAGCTACAGGCCCACTATATGCGCTGTCTGAATAATATTTGATTTAATAAAGATATCGCATTATAATATCTTGCAGTTATACATATCTTTTTAATCTTTTATTCTATTTCCTCTCGGGGTTAAAATGGATGCTAAAATGAATGTGAAAATAAGTGGTGATGCGCTTTTCGTAAGAAATGCGGTTGAGAAGCATCACAAATTGTTTGAAAACTCTCTGCCTATGATCGCATCAGAGAATTTGATAAGCCCTTTGGCAAGAGAGATGTTAGTAAGTGATTTTCACGATAGATATGCTGAGGGTGCTCCTGGAAAAAGATATTATCAGGGAAATATCTATGTGGATGAAGTTGAATTAAAAACGATTGAGCTGGCAAAGAAATTGTTCAAAGCGGAATACGCTGATGTGCGTCCAATCTCAGGTACTGTTGCAAATCTAGGTATACTCTTTGGTCTGGCTAAGCCTGGTGATAAGATAACTACCTGCAATGTGTCAGATGGAGCGCACATAAGCACTGCAAAATTTGGAGCTGTGGGTGTCAGAGGATGCATTTCCGTACCTTACCCATGGGACGTTGAAAATATGAACCTTGATGTTGACAAGACGATAAAATTGCTCAAAGAAGTAAGACCAAAAATCGCATTATTCGGCCGCTCAGTTTTTTTGTTCCCAACACCTTTGAAAGAATTGAGAGCGACGCTTGAGGAAATTGGATGTTATGTTTGGTACGATGGTGCTCATGTGATGGGTCTTATCGCTGGTGGGAAATTTCAAGATCCTTTTAGGGAAGGAGCTGAAGTAATGAGCGGCAGCACACATAAAACCTTACCTGGACCTCAGCACGGCATAATCTTAGCCAATCCTCGAGATGAAAAAATGAGAACCAAGTTGTATTACGGTGTTTTTCCGGGAGTGTTGAGCAACCATCATTTACATGCCATGGCTGCACTGGCTATTGCTCTTGCTGAATATATCCAATTCGGAAAAGAATATGCAGCGCAGATCGTCAAAAATGCAAAAGCTTTGGGTCAAGCAATGTACGAGAGAGGATTTAACGTGTTATGTGAGCATATTGGATTCACTGAATCACATACCCTTGCAGTAGATGTTTCAAAGATCGGTGGTGGTGCGGAAGTCGTGGAAGATCTAGAAAGAGCGAATATCATAACGAACAAAAACCTTATGCCCTGGGACGATGTCAGCATGGCAATGAACCCAACTGGGATACGATTGGGTGTTCAAGAATTAACGCGAATTGGTATGAAGGAAGGGGAAATGCGAGAAGTTGCAGAGCTCCTTAAAAAGGTGGCAATCGATAAGAAAAGGCCTGAAGTGGTGAAAAAGGAAGTAATCGAACTTAAGCGCGGTTTCAATAGGATCCATTATTGTTTTAATGAGGATGTAGAAGCTTATAAATACTACAAATTGGTATAAAAATCGATTGAAATCAGACTGAAAGTAGAAAATATTATTAGGGCAGGATATATGTAGCTTTAAACCTGCCAACTAAAATCATAATAGAGAGGTCGAGTGATCTATGGTATTACTTGAAGATCTTCGAAAGAAGAGAAAACGATACGACATCGAAGCAGATAGACATAAGAAGAAAAGAGATGAGCTCAACACAGAATCAAGAAGGTGGATTGAACAGCGAGACAAGTTGAACGCCAAAGCCAGGGACCTGATCGAAAAGGCAAGACTGCATAGAGTTACGAGAGATGAACTAAATGATAAAGTAAAGCAGACTAAGAAAGACAGAGATGAATGGAACAAAAGAGTCGGGGAGCTGAGAGAAGAAATTGGCAAATTAAAAAGAAAGAAATTATCGAAAAATGGCGTGTCAATAGAGAGATTAAGAAGAGAACTTAAAATGCTGGAATTCAAGCAGATGACATCAGTATTGAGCGTAGATAAAGAGAGGGAACTGATCGAAATCCTATCTAAACTTCAATCGGAAATAGAAGAGATGGAGAAAACCCTTGAGCAGGATGAAGAAATGAAACGAATGATTAAAGAACTGCAGGATGTGAAAGAAAAAGCAGAAGAATGCCATAGACTTGTTGAAGGGATGGCTGAGAACGCTCAAAACGAGCATGCCGATATGATGGAAGCATACGATGATGGAGACAGAGTTAGAAAAGAAGCAGATGAGTGTCAAGAGAGATTCATCAAAAGTAAAACCTTGGCTGATGAGGAGCATAAAAAACACATAGAATTCATTCGAATGGTTTATGACTTCGACAAGATCATCTCTGGATTGAATGCAAAAGAACGAAGAGCGAGGAAGGAAGAAGAAGATACATTGGCTAGGAAAGAAGCAGAAGATGTATATGAGCGGTTCAAACGTGGGGAGAAGTTAAGCACTGAGGATATCCTTGCTTTACAGAAATCGGGTTACTTATGAAGTGCCAGTATTTCATGTTAACAGCTATAATACGAAATTCAATCAAAATCTATATATAGGAGAAAAAACATATAACAATGGGGAGAATTTTCGGGCTAGTTGGTTAGAGTGCATCCCATCCCTTCTGACAAGGCTAGCCCACTTCCCTTTTTTTCTATATGATTTTTTAGAACGATAACTGTGGATTGCACAAGTTTAACATCGTGGCGAGCGAGAAATCCCACATGCTTTAGCGGTGGGATGAGAGCGAGCACTTTCACCGACCCCATAGAAAGATATATATCCAGCTAACCTATGTTACCTTTCATAGGGCGGGGCACGCCCGAATATACGCCTTTGGACATCAAGACCTCCGTAACCCTCGCAAGAGGAGACCGAGTCTGGTGGATGAATTAGGAATCCCGCATCCATTTATGGGTGGGAGTATGTCACTAAAGCTCAAGATCAATAGGCAAAAAGGTATACCATGGTACTGGAAGGATTAGGCAGTTCGTTGCGCTACACCCTGCGAAAGATAGTTAACGCTTCCCACATCGATAAAAATCTTATAAAGGAGGTTGTCAGGGATATACAAAGAGCGCTGCTCCAAGCTGATGTGAACGTTAAACTTGCTTTAGAGTTAACGAGGGAAGTGGAACGAAGAGCGCTGAGTGAGAAACCTCCCGCTGGTATGAGCTCCCGCGAGCACGTCATTAAGATAATCGGTGAAGAATTGGTCAATATTTTGGGTGAGCCTAAAGCGATCAAACTTCAAAAACAAACCATCATGATGGTCGGTCTATATGGACAGGGGAAGACCACCACTGCTGGGAAACTAGCAAGATATCTGCAGAAGAAAGGATTGAGTGTGGGGCTTGTGGCAACAGATATTCACAGACCTGCTGCTTATGATCAGCTCAGTCAAATAGCAAAATCGATAAATGTACCAATCTACGGCGATCCAGATGAAAAAAAGGCATCGAAGATAGTGAAGCAAGCGTTGAAAAAGCTGAAAGGAGTTGATGTGATAATAATAGACACATCTGGTCGACATTCTTTGGAATCTGACCTTATCGACGAGATCAAAGAAGTGGCAAAAATAGCCAAGCCAGATGAGAGTATTCTGGTGCTCGATTCGACGATCGGGCAACAAGCTGGCCCCCAAGCAAAAGCATTTCACGACGCTGTTGGCATTAACGGTATTATCTTCACAAAATTAGACGGTACAGCAAAAGGCGGAGGTGCACTGAGTGCTGTTTCGGAGATCGGGGCATCAGTGATATTCATAGGGACTGGGGAGCATCTTGATGATCTTGAGAAGTTTGAACCTCAGCGATTCGTGTCAAGACTATTGGGGATGGGGGATATCCAAACCCTTCTTGAAAAAGCGCAGGAAGTTATGGACGAGGGGAAAGCTGAGGAAACAGCTAAAAAAATGTTATCTGGACGATTCAATCTTAAAGATATGCGCGACCAGATGGAGATGCTCACGCAAATGGGACCTCTTAAAAAGCTCATGGGGATGATACCCGGTTTCCCTGCTGATCTATCCCAGGATGATCTAACTGAAACTCAGAAACGGTTGAAGACGTTCGAAGTGATCATGGATTCGATGACCAACGAGGAATTGGAGAATCCAAAACTCATTAAATCCTCGAGAATATCAAGGATCTCACGAGGAAGCGGCACAGATGCGAAAGATGTTAGAACGCTCTTAAAGCAATACAACATGTCGAAAAAGGCAATAAAGGGCTTAGCGGGTAATAGGAAGATGCGCAGGAAGCTGATGAAGCAGCTGCAAGCTGGTGATTTTGGAGCTTGAAGGTATGCGCCGTTTCATCGTGATAGGGCATCGTGTAGCAACATCAGGAGATTTCAATTTGAACGATCTGTGTGGTTCAGCTGGACGACTGGACATATTGCTGCGATGCATAAATTCATCCTTTTTTCTTTCCCATGCGATAAGGAGAGATGTTGAACTCTTTTTAATCTTGAAAGGTGAACCACATCCACCAAGAACCATAAGGGTGAACGGCAGGGAAATCAAATACCTCAACCCGGATGAAAGAAGTACAGCAGCTTTGATAAGAAATGCGCTCTTGAAGAAGCTTGACGGAGAAGTAAGAAGCACACCTGGGATATATATTTCCAAAAGAAATTTTGAAGATGTGATTGAAGAAGTGGCCAAAACACAGTTGATCTATCTAAAGGAAGATGGTGAGAATATAAAAGATGTTAAAATTAAAGATAATGCAACTTTCGTATTGAGCGACGATAGGAATTTAAATGAGGAGGAGGAGAGCATCTTAGAAAAATATAATGCTCATAAAGTGAGCTTAGGTCCGCTCGATCTTCACACAGACCACTGCATTATCTTGGTTCATAACGAGATGGATAGAAGAGATAAATTGCACGAGGATAAAATAATTCAGTTCGAATCGACTGACTTTGGCAAAGTGGTCATCGATGGAAGAACCTATGGAGATGTGTTAATAGCGAATAATGAAGTCGTCCCAAGGAATAAAGGTTTTTTGAGAAGGGTATTTGGTACAAGCCATAAGATAAGCGAAGAGGAAATCGAAAGATTGCTTGAGGGAGATGTTGAGGTTATAGTAATAGGAACTGGACAATCTGGTGTACTTTTTGTTGATTCGCAGATAATAGAGAAAATAAAGAGCGCAAATGTTGAATTGGTAGTGGCAAAAACACCCGAAGCAATAAAACTTTTTAATTCCCTTGCTAAAGAAAAGAAGGTGAATGCATTAATCCACACAACCTGCTGAACAACCGAAAAAGCTTTTTACTAAACAAAATATACCACACGAGATAGCTCATGATAAGAACACATGGTCTGACAAAGGTTTTTCACAGTTTCGGGAGCAAGGATGTTGTGGCCGTAGACCATATAGACTTTGATGTTGAGCGTGGAGACATTTTTGGTTTTTTGGGACCTAACGGAGCCGGTAAGACAACGACGATCCGAATGTTAACTGCTATTCTTTCCCCAACAAGTGGAACAGCAACTGTTGCAGGATACGATATCATCAAAGAACCGATGAAGGTGAAGCAGAACATGGGATTTATGCCCGAAACCCTTGGGTTCTATGATGAGATGAGGGCAATAGATCTGCTTGAGTTCTATGCAAAGTTCTACAAGATACCGAGATCGGAGAGGAGAAAAAGAGCTAAAGAATTGTTAAGATTAGTGGGACTTTCTAAAGTCGCATACAGAAGGGCAGGTGCTTATTCTCACGGGATGAGGAAAAGGTTGGCGCTAGCCCAGGCGATAATCAACGAGCCTGAACTGCTTATTTTAGATGAACCGACAGGAGGTCTTGACCCACAGGGTACCCAAAACTTCAGAGAGATGATTCACGACCTGCATAAAAGAGGAATTACTATCTTTCTTTCCTCACATATCTTACCAGAGATTCAACAGATTTGCAATAAGGTCTGCATTTTAAATAAAAGCAAAGTGGTGGTAGTTGATACGATAGATAATCTCACTAAGACGATAAGGTCGAAGGTGGAAGCTCATATCGTCATTGAAGCCAATATGTTAAATGATGAAGTGCTGGAAGAGATAAGAAAAATAGATGGAGTTTTGGATGTCGAGCTAGATAATGGAAAGATCGATATCGTCACTAGAGGAGATATGGATATTTCACCCGACATCAACTCGCTGCTTGTAAATAAAGGTGTTCGGGTCAGAACCATTCAAACACAAGAACCAGATTTGGAAGAGATCTTTCTTTCTTTGACGAAAGGTGATTAAGTGGAAAAGGCTATTGATGCACGCAAAAGAGCTTCAAAGAGAACGAGTATTTTTGAAAAATTAAAAAATGATCTTTGGGGTGCAATGGTTGTTGCAGAAAGAGAGTTCTATGCTAGTTTAACGAATGTAAGGATGTTCATCATTGTAGTTTTGTTTGGATTAAGTATGTTACTATATTCATATTACGATATTGAATATGCTTGGTTTGAGCGGACACCAGAAGAAGTTCTTGCACACGTTGCAGGATACATCATCGTCTCCATTGGTCCACTTATTGCCATTATCTTGTCATTCGACAGCGTCACAAAAGAGAAATCTGGTAAATCCCTCGATTTATTGTTATCAAGACCTTTGAGTAAAAGAGCTGTTGCCTTTGGAAAATTTCTTGGTGTTACCACTGCAGTAGCACTACCAATAATGATATTGGCCCTTGTTGACATCTTTTGCATCAGTGCTCTTTTGAATTGGCAATTTCCATCCTTAAATGTGTTCATCGGTTTTTTAGCATTTACAATTCTACTTATATGTACATACGCACTGCTCCAATTGATTATTTCCACAATTGCAAAAACAAGTGGAACGGCAATCTTATCAGGAATAGGTCTGTGGCTTTTTTTCAATTTACTTTGGTTATTGGTGATATATATCACCTATATTATAAGTGGACCTATGGAAGATATCCCGTCAGATCCAATGTTGGCAATAATGTACATAATCCAAAGTGGAAAGTTTGATTACTTGATGCTTTTCAACCCTGGTGGTTTTATGGGAGGTTCTTTTAATCTGAACATCGGTATGCTAACTGGTTCAACACCATCAGGCATACCAATGTGGGCTCCAATGGCATCAATCATTCTATGGTTTATTCTTTCGTTCATAATTGCTATAGAGGTATTTAATAGAAAGGTAAACGCATAGCTTACAACATCTCTTATCGCTTTCATTCTCATTGGGAAAAATCTTATTTCCATTATACTGAAGTGAAAATTATATGAGCAATGAAAATAATACCTATATAAGAGGAAGACAAATGGTATACGATGCGATCATAGTTGGCGCTGGACCTGCTGGAGGAATGGCTGCTAGACAAATATCTAAAGAAGGATATAAGGTTTTAGTTATTGATAGGAAAAAAGTTGTTGGTGTGCCAGTTCAATGCGGAGAAGGCATGAACCATTTTGCTTTAGAAGAGAATGATTTGAAACCCAATGATAGTTGGATCAAAAAGAGAATGAAAGGAGTTAAATGTATTGTTCCAAACGGTAAGTTTTTTCACATTAACGAGCCAGGATATTCTATCGATAGAGCTAAATTTGACCAGTGGATAATGAATCATTCCTTGGACAATGGTACAGAACTCCTCCTAAATACTAGAGTGAATGGTATTGAAAAGAGGGGAGATAAATGGATGGCCAAAACCAAAAAGGCTGATTACGAGGGAAAAATATTGATTGGTGCAGATGGTTTTGCATCGAATGTTGCCAGATGGCTTGGTATTATGAAAAAAAGAGAATTTATTAAGGCTATAGAATACAAATTCAGATATGAAGATTTTGATTATCCCGAGGAAGAGCGGTTATGCGTATACTATGGTGAACGGTTCAATAAGGGATATGGTTGGGTCTTCCCGAGGGGGGATGAATGGAATGTTGGTGTTGGAGGATTTGAAAACAATAAAGAAAAATTAAAGAATTTTCTTAAATTCGTAGGTGTTGATGGGGAAAAAAGGACAAAGGTTATTGCAGGTGTAGCACCACATCATTATGTTTTGAGTAATTTAACCAAAAATGGAGTTATGATCGTTGGCGACGCAGCAGGAATGACAAACCCAACATTTGGTGGCGGGATACATACTGCGCTATCAAGTGGCAGGATTTCTGGTGAGGTTGCTTGTAAAGCATTAGAAGAGGAGAATCTCGGTCTTATCGAAGAATATAATACCCGAATGAAAAAAGAGCCTTATCTAAAACCAATTGTACACAAATGCGCTGAGTATTTCAAAAAATGGACCGATGAGGACTTCAATTTCTTGGGAAATATGATGGAGGGGATTGATCAAAGCGAATTGACCATTTTTAAGGGTTTTATTAAAATGCTTAAATACCCTAAATACTTCGCACGCTCAAGAGAACTCCTATTGGTCAAAAAAGCAATGCGAATCAATCAAAAATACGGATGGTGATATGGAAAGGATAATATGATATACGATGCAATTATAATTGGCGCTGGACCAGCTGGAGGAATGGCTGCTAGACAAATATCTAAAAAAGGATACGAAGTTTTGGTCATTGATAAGAAAAAAGTTGTTGGTGTGCCGGTGCAGTGCGCGGAGGGTATCACTCATTTTACGTTGGATGACACAGGTCTTAAAGTAGATGAAGACTGGGTTAAGAAAAGGATAAAAGGAATAAAGGTTATATTATCGAGTGGAAAATTTTTTTATGCTAAGGAGTCTGGATATTCCATCAATAGAGCTAAGTTCGATCAATGGATGATGAACAAAGCATTAGATGATGGTTGTAAACTTCTTACCAATACAAGAGCTCGAGGCATAATAAAAAAAAGGGATATTTGGAATATCAAAACTAATGCTGGAGAATTAAAAGGAAGAATTTTAATAGGAGCTGACGGACCCGCGTCAAATGTAGCAAAATGGTTAGACCTGCTGAAGAGCAGAGAATATCTAAAAGCTGTTCAATACAAGTTCGATGCAGAGGATATTGATTACCCGGGAGAGGATTGGTTTTATATTTATTACAGCAAATCATTTCAAGGAGGATATGGCTGGGTTTTTCCTAGAGGGAATGAATACAATATCGGGGTTGGTGGTCCTGGTTCGGTCAAGGGATTGCTACATCAATTCTGTAAATCTTTGAATATCGATGTAAGTAAAAGGAAAATCATAAATGCTGGGATAATACCTTTTGACTATAAATTGAGTGCTCTAACAAAAGAGACAGCAATGATAGTTGGTGACGCTGCTGGAATGACAAATCCCGTTTCAGGCGGCGGCATCCATGCTGCACTAGCTAGTGGAAGGATTTCCGGTGAGACTGCTGTTAAAGCTTTAGAAACAGAAAACTTGAGTGTAATCCCAGAGTATGAAAAGCTGATAAAGAAGGAACCTTATCTCGATCCAATATTGTTGAAGTGTGCAAAATATCTTATGAAATGGGATGATGATGACTGGAACTTCCTTGGAGAAATATTAGATGGAAGGGATCAAAGCGCATTGACCATTTTTAGTGGTTTTCCTAAAATGCTTAAACATCCCAAGTACTTCGCACGCTCAAGAGAACTCCTATTGATCAGAAAAGCAATGCGAATTAACCAAAAGTATGGATGGTGAATGGAAGAAATTCATGAATATTCTGTGTCCATCTTTACATGTTCAAGCACGCAATTCATGCAAATAGATTCAACTATTCACTAAAAGAGAATTGCATGCTTTAGATTCCGGGTATGTATTCAATCCACCTGAGAACCCCATATATCAAAAAAATTAGATAACACCCAAAAACAGGAGTTACATCACCTTTTTTATGAAATATTATAGTAGCAATGGTCGTTAGAACTATTAAAATCACAATATCCATAACATTATGGAAAAGAAGGAGGGGGGTCAAAAACAATATAGGCAATAGCATGGTGGCAATCTTTTTTCCTTTTTTTAATCCATACACTGTATAGATTGTCTTAACACCAGCTTTTTTATCTCCTTCATAGTCCTTAAGTTGGGTAAGAATTGGCGATATAGAAAGTACGCATAGTATGAGCAAACCAATTACAAGAGCATCTTGAGTGATTGCTTTAGTGGGTGAAACGCTGAGCATAAAGACAGCGTTACCTGGCAAAGCATTTTGTAAACTCTCAAAATTAGAGGTGAAGTATCCTAAAAAGTAGATTAACATAGATGTTAAACCGATAAAAATTGAACTGGAAGTATAGTTTCTCATTCTATATGGAGGTGTGTTATACAATAATAACATAATATAGAGTATTAAGGTGATAAGGAATGGAACTAGTCCTATTAGTATAACTACTCCCCACACAAAGATGGAGAGCAAGTGGACAATTCCAATATAAGTAGATTTTTTTATCGTTCCTGCAACAAGTGGTCTATCCTTACTGCTTATCCTGTCGATTTCTATATCAAAAACATCGTTGCTCATAACTGCCGTTTGCCACATTATAATTCCTAAAAGTATAGAGGTCAATATATAAGGGAAATCGTTAGCATACTGCTCTACATCGGTAACATTTGCGTCGTTTAAATATGGAAATAATAGATTACCGGCGATCAATATCCCAATACATACCATCAGTGCAAAGTGAGATGTTCTAAGAGGTCTAAATGCTTTTACGATATTTGTTAACATTTTTTTGTCTGATAAATAAGTAATTGTGAGCAATAAGATGAGTGAGATTGTAATGTAATACAAAAAGAAATAGAGATGTAAGCTGTTAGTATTAATAAGATTCATGTTAAAGAAATAGTCCAAGATTGGATATGGAAGAGGTATGGATAAAAAAATTACTAGGAAAAATGTGGATAT
>JAUWGG010000104.1 GCA_030606525.1 Methanobacteriota archaeon
CTATAATCTTCGCATATGCATCTATACTGGGATTACGGCAAACTATTTTAGCTGCAATTTCCAATGAAAACCATCTTAAGAGCTTACCAGCCTCGATAAATCAAACGGTTTTTGGATTTGCAGCTATTTATATTATCCTCATATTTCCTGTAAAAGAAAGTACCCTTTCAATTTCTCTCCTTTCAATTCTCTTTGTCGGAATATCTCTTGTTACGGCCATCATATTCACAGAGATTGTAAAAATTCCATTGAGGAAGAGCTTTGGTGGAAATAGTTTGGCTATGATTCGCTACTCGTTAGATCACATGACAGAAGGTGGTTCCAGCGGAAAAAAAGAAGTGGAGGATTTCTTTGATTCTTTCTCTGTGTCGATCTCTGCTCATGTTGGAGTATTAGCTTTCAAGAACAATGGTGGGATAAAAGCTGTCATGATCATTCCTTCGATCCATCCAGGTCCATTCGGAGATCTAGGGGGAAGTAATTTACCCACCAAGCTGTCAAATGGTTTAAAAGGCTGCGCCAAACATATCCTAGTAGCGCATGGTCCTTCAACTCATGATCTCAATCCTTCTCGATCTGAAGAATGTGAAAAAATAGTCAGTAAAATAAAGAAGCTTCTTAGTGATGTGGAATATTCTAGTAAAGGCAGCAGATTCATTAGATGTCGTAACGATGTTGATGTCTGCGCTCAAGTATTTGGTGATTCAGTTTTGCTTATCGAAACTTCTGCACCAAATCCAACAGATGATGTTGATTTTCCAACAGGAATAGGTGCAATGAACAATGCTAAAAGCTGTGGTGCAAAAGATGCTCTGTTCATAGATGCACATAATTGCGGTAAGAGCGGCAGCGGTCTTGTTCAATTCTGTTCTCCTAAGTCAATGAGGATAATGGAGTTAGCAAAGAGAGCAACCACCACTGCTTTCAAGAATGGGATTTCTAAAGTAAAAATGGGCTATGCCTCACAACAGGATATTAGCATAGAAAATGGCATTGGAGCAAAGGGCATTCAAGTAATGATCGTGGAAGTCGGAAATCAAAAATCAGCTTATATTCTATATGATGGGAACAATATGATCCCTGGGCTCAGAGAAGAGATCATGAATGAAGTTAAAGGTTTAGTGGATGAGGTCGAGGTTCTAACAACAGATAATCATGTAGTGAACATTGCCCTAAATGGTTACAACCCAGTAGGTTTAAGGATGGAAGGGGGCAAGATAAAGCTCATCACGAAGAAATTGATCAAGGAAGCCATAGCAGATTTGGAAGAAGTTCAAGTTGGGATGAAAACAGGTTTCATTGAAAATCTTAAGGTGTTCGGAGCAGGGAACACCATGCGTCTTGCTACTGTAGTGAATTCAACAGTTTCTATGTTGGGAAAAAGTGCAGCATTGAGCTCGATGGTCGCAGTGTTAGCATGCGTTCTTCTATCTTTTATGCTTTAAAACATCAATGACTTATTTGATCAAGCTTAGGAAAGCCCTGTGAATCCTCGTGTCATTTGATAATTCAGGGTGGAATGCAACAGCCATTAAGTTTTTCTGTTTAGCCATTATGATCTTATCCCCTATTCTTGCTAAAATTTTACATTTATCGGATACATGAGTTATTATTGGAGCTCTGATGAATATGCCATGAAACGGTCTTTCCAATCCACAAATATCTATGTCTTGCTCAAAGGATTCTCGCTGTCTTCCAAAAGCATTTCTTTCAACAGTCATATCCATTAGACCTAAGAGCTTCATCTTTTTCCTTACAGTTCTTTTTGCAAGCAAAACGCAGCCAGCACAAGTTCCCATAATAGGTAAACCTTCTTTCCCCCGCTCAACGATCCGATCAAATAAATCTGATTCAACAAGTTGTTTAGAAATTGCTGTACTCTCTCCGCCAGGAATGATCAAAGCTACTACTTTCTCAAGCTCATTGCTTTTTCTTATTGGAATCGGTTTCCCTTCGATCCCGTTTTCTTTCATTGCCCTCTTCAGTATGCCTATATGCTCAGAGACCGCACCCTGCACTGCAATAACTCCCACATTGATGTCCATGTTAATTCAGTCCTTTCATTCAATTTTTTCAAGAATGCGGGGGGCCGGATTTGAACCGGCGAAGGACTACACCACAAGGTCCTAAGCCTTGCCCCTTTGACCGTACTCGGGTACCCCCGCTTTGCTGTTGTTATCATTGTCAATAAAGTTTTCATATAAAAAGATAATACTATGGCGATATATAAATTCCTTCACTTCTTCACATCGAGCATCGCAACCCTTTCCAAGACCAAATCACAAACCTTCTTTTCATCAACAGTTTTTAATTCCGCTTTTGAGATATTAAATGAGGATAGATTATTGATATCGCCTTTCAACACACTATCATCTTGTTCCCACCCTAAAAGATCGAGTAATTCTTTGAGTTCACAGTGACCGATCATTACAATCCCAAATTCTTCGTTTTTTTCACTTATCCCCATCTTCTTGATCGCGTGGATGATCTGCCTTTCTCCTGATGCATACAATAACATTTCCATGGGCAATGAATCGCTTCTATTCCTCTTATTTTTAAATGCTCGCAACGCATGTTCTGCTGATGATATTAGATGCACTTTGCCAAAAATCATATTTGCATTGAAGAGTTGGACCTCTACCCCCTTTTCTTTTGAGAATCCCTTGACTTTTTCTAAAATCGTATCTAAATCTTTGATTTGACCTTTCGCACCTGCTGCAGTTATCATTTCCATTCCCTTCACTTACATCTCTTTACGATAAGCGTTTATTATATCGCTTCGAGAAAGAAGTCCCACCAATTTCTTTGGAGCATGTCGATCCACGACCATTAAACAATCGTAATCTCCAAGTACAGTTTTTTTCAATGCCCGTTTTAACGTTTCATCAGGATACATGGTAACCATCTTCTTTATTTCTATATCTTTTACGAGAACATCCAATTTATTCTGCTCAATTGGTTCTATTAGGTCACTATAGGTTATTATGCCTATCAAATCATCTTTCTTGTTTAAAACAGGGAAAACTTGAATTCCCGTGTGTAAAATTATACCGGTGACTTCGCCAACGCTCATTTCTTCATTCACGGTTTTCACATCTGTTTTCATAAAATCCTTCACGAACAGCATCTCTAAGATATCTGCTTCGCGTTCATAAGGATAACAAATCCCTCTTTTAATGATCTTCCTGGTATATATCGTTTCTTTCGATAGTATGGTAGATAAAGCGTCACTAACAACGCACGCGAACATCAATGGTAAAATGATAGAATAATTCAATGTCATTTCAAAAAGGATTATTATTGCTGTTAAGGTTGCTCTGCTCGTCCCTGCAAAAACTGCAGCCATACCTACTAAAGCGTATGCACTGTACGGTGCTGTTATAGAGGGGTATAGCATATTTACTACAAGTCCAAATGCGCCACCGACCATCGCTCCTATGAACAAGGATGGGGCAAAAACACCTCCTGAACCACCAGAGCCCAATGATAGCGAAGTTGCAAAAATTTTAAAGAAAATTAGAATTGCTAGCATCGCAAATAGTGGAAGCAATTCACTTTTCATAGTTCCAGCTAAAACATCAACAGTTGTTGCATACCCAACACCGAATATATAATAATGCCCGAATTTCCAGATACATAATAGACCGATTATACCAACTGAAAGACCACCGATCATCGGCTTTATGTAATCAGGTATCTTTAATCTATCAAATAGGGATTCAGTACCATACAAACTTCGAATGAAGATCATGCCTACAACACCAGCTATAAGACCCAGCAGCAAATAAAATATCAGCTCATATGGGCTAACGAGGGAGTAGCTGAGCTCCATTCCAAACGCAGGTTCATTGCTGCGCAAGAATGTTCTAGATATCAAACTTGCAAAGACGGAGGAGACCACAAGAGGGATGAACGATCGGGTTTTAAACTCAATTAAAATAAGCTCCAAAGCAAAAATAACTCCAGCAATCGGCGTGTTGAATGTTGCAGCTATCCCCCCACATGCACCGCAAGCCAACAAGGTTCTTGTATCCCTAGCAGAAAGCTTCAGATACTGACCGATGGTTGAACCTGCTCCTGCTCCGATTTGGACGATAGGCCCCTCACGACCTGCTGAGCCGCCAGAACCTATAGTGATCGCAGAAGCAAATGATTTGATAATCGATACACGGGGTCTTATCTTACCCTCATTAGCAACAACTGCTGACATGACCTCTGGTACACCATGACCTTTCGCCTCTCTTGCTAAATAATATGTTAACAAGCCGACAAGTAAACCGCCTATCATTGGTGCGATGAAAATGAATATGCCTAAT
>JAUWGG010000233.1 GCA_030606525.1 Methanobacteriota archaeon
GGATACTCGATGTTGGCAACAGATGTCATAGAAAAGATACCAATGGTATTGAAAGAATTTTTATAGTACAGAACGAAAGATATTTATTCAATTACAACAGATATTGTATTGAAGAAGATGATCATCAAATCTGTTGAGGAGATAATTCGGGAGATAAAAGCAAGGTATGATAAACAGCCGAAAGGATGGCGAGTGCTCAGAGGAAAAGATGATAGAGGACATCAGGATACTTATATCCTGCAGGGCAGCAAACACCTGTGGCAGTTAAAAACTGAATTGAAAACTCCCTATAGACCTATAGGAGTTGGCGCAAGGCTTGGTCGGGATGTTGATATGGAAATAAAGCGCATCATGGACACGGGCAGGGATTTTCCTTTTGGAGAAATTTACCCTCAAAAAGATGATTTCTCGATCATTGCTTTGGGCATAGGAAAATATTCCACAGAGGGAACATCGCATTTAAAAGGAATTTTATCAAGCAAACAACAGCGCTTGGATGCAAAGTTGAAAGCTAGTTTAAATAAACTTCTGTACAGGGAAGGGATGTTCAAGGAGTTTGGATGAGCAAGGGAGCAAATCATTTTATCTTCTAATGGTGATGTATCAATATGCAGATCGAACCGATTCCGAACGAGCCAGCACTTCTTCTGAAAGACAAAGATAAAAATGAAGACATCTTGGTTGCATCTGATTTTCATATAGGGATTGAATATGAATTGTTAGAAAAAGGAATCAATCTACCCAGTCAAACCAAGAAAATGCTTTCACATCTGCAAAATCTTATCGCCCAATATAACATAGATCATCTGATCATTCTTGGTGATGTGAAACATAAGATTCCCAGCGCAAGCAGGCAAGAATATTTCGAGGTCCCAGAGTTCTTTGATGCGCTGAGAGAAAAAGTTGAGGTGATCGATCTAGTTATAGGGAATCATGATGGGAACATAAGAAGTATGGTAAGGGATGTAGACGTTCATCCCTCAACAGGTTTCTGCATCGGCAATATTGGACTGTATCATGGACATACTTGGCCATCGAAGGAAGTGATGAAATGCAAGACGATATTAACAGCGCACAATCACCCAACAGTTCTTTTCATCGACAAACTCGGTTCTCGCAGTGTTGAAAGGTGCTGGGTTAGAGCCAATCTTTTACCCCTGCAGACCAAAAAAGATTCAAGATACCAAAAGATCGGAAAGGAACTGATCATCCTTCCAGCTTTCAATGAATTGTTAGGAGGCACACCTCTCAATGAAAAGAGATCAAAACTCTTAGGACCAGTACCAAAAAAGATGATCGATCTAGAGAGCGCAAGGATCTATTTGTTAGATGGCACATTCTTGGGGAAATTGAAAGATCTGAGGGTGTAATCGCGATAAGAAAAAATGAGAAATAATAAATAAACGAAAGCTTATTTAGAAACGAAAACACTTGGGAGCGATAAAGGAGGCTATGTGTTAGTAAAGGTTAAGAATAATAGAAACACACAGAATCAAAGTATCCTGTGCAACAATCCGCTAAGGTGGGACTTTGACTAATAGTTTGCCAGATAGAGCCCGTTCCACACTAATGCTGAAGAAGAGTGAAAAGATAATTCTCTCACAAAAATGCTCACTTTTAGATGTGGATATTGCAAGCACGAATCCCGATCCAGCAACTGTACTATTTGGACCTATAGGTTCACAGACTACAAGAAGGTGTATTTTTTCAGGATATCTTGTAGTTACCAACAAACGATTGTTATTT
>JAUWGG010000016.1 GCA_030606525.1 Methanobacteriota archaeon
CCAAAAATCGAAAGTTATTTATTACCCTTTGGATACTCACCTCCAAGTGATGATCATGGACCCGTTCGAGTATGCACATAAACATTCAAATGAAATCGTATGGATGAGCCAGAACACTAATCAGCTCCCAACAACGCCTAAGGTTGACGAAGAGATCATTAAAATGTTAAGGGCAAAACAACACAACCTATACCCATATGCCAAAGGTCTCTTTGGTCTGCGTGAGGCGATTATCGAGGATTTAGAGTTAGAAGGATACGAAGCGCTCGTTACAGGTGGTGCTATTGAAGCACTGTACATCCTGAACCGCGCTCTGCTCAATAAAGAAAGTAATGTTATTGCAACAGATCCAAGTTTCATGCCTATCCATCGCCAAATCAGATTATCTGGAGGAGAACCGAAGGAACTTCCCATCTATAATGAACCTTGGAAGTTGGAAGCAGATAAGGCAAACGAAGCGATCGATAAGAACACCAAGATGATCTTACTTATAGATCCTCTTAACCCATTGGGCTCATCATATACAAGAAATGAAGTTAAAGCGCTGTGTGAAGTAGCTGAAGA
This sequence comes from Methanobacteriota archaeon, assembly GCA_030606525.1. GTDB lineage: Archaea > Thermoplasmatota > Thermoplasmata > JAUWGG01 > JAUWGG01 > JAUWGG01. The sequence continues at coordinate 565 of JAUWGG010000016.1, forward strand.
TCATGATCTATATATGTTGGATGATATAACATACAGAGATTTTGCTGATAGCCATACACTAACCTCAGAATTCTTGCCAGAAAAGAGCATCATCGTTTACTCGTTCTCTAAAAACTGCGGTTTAGCTGGTTTGCGTATCGGAGCCGTTCTTACTAAGCCAAAGTTAATGAAGATAATACAGAAGTATGTTGTTAATCCTCTCTCAGTGAATATACTCGCGCAAAAGGCAGCTTTAGTTTCATTGAACACCAAGCATGAATGGATAAAAAATGTAGTTAGAACTTCTAGAGAGAATCAAAAACGCATAAAGGATGTGATCGATAAAATAGATGATATATTTCTGCCGGTTTACCCATCCTATACAAATATGTTCATCATAGATATTCAAAAAACGGGAATAGATCCGATCGAGATGCAAAAGAAGCTGCTGTATGAGCATAATATCTTTGTGAGGGCTGGAAATTACGTATCAACACGATTCGGTCATAATTTCATACGTGTTTCATTTACTGTATCTCCAGAAGGGATACAAAGATTTGTTGATACTTTTCCCGCTGTTGTAGAAGAATTAAGAAAGTAGGTTAAGTTAGTTCAATACATTCATTTAGTTCGCATACAAATATCATAGATCACATCTCAACAATTTTTCCTTAAATATAATTAAATTATTTCTTGCCTAAGATCACACTTATCTTGATTTTGTATTTGAGAGTCATATCCTCCATCAGACCATACATGATCTTTGCATCTTTATCTATCCTATTTTGGATATCTTTTACGATCTCCTCAGCATCCTTCATTATGGCATCTCCTTTAATGAATATCATTGCATTTGATGCATCTTCTACATCCACCTTCGTTCTTAAGAATCCTATAATCTTCTCAACAGCAAGGAACTTATTTTTTTCGAAATCCTCAGCCGTTCCAATGAATAGATTACTGCCTTTTTTCCATAAATCCTTCAAATATGGCAGATCGCTCTTAGTTACAAATTTAGATAGCGCCAAAATAGGTTCGATCATCATCTCATTTAATATATCAAAAGCTTTTATTATTGGCGCGTTAGGAGCGATTTTTAATAGATCATCATTGGAAAAAAGGATGATGGCGTTGACCCTAGACTGCAGATATTTAAGGGATTGAGCAGCTATCTTCAATCTTATCTCACTCTCTGCCTTGAAAGGAAGGATAACAAGAGCTAAAACGATTGCCCCAGTCTTTTTACCGATTTTTGCTACGACTTGAGAAGTGTAACTTCCAACTTGTCCGCCTAAACCGCACAGAATGAAAATCATATCCGCGCCGGATAAGGCATCTTCTATTTCTTCCTCAATTGGTGATGATGTTTTTACCAATCTATCGTTGGTCAAAGCAATAGTTTTCATTTCTTCCTTTTTAATTAAAATTTTTTCTTCAATGTCTGATAAAATGGGAGAGAAGAAATTATTGATCACGAGAGTTTCCAACCCATACTTAGTTATTTTACTAAGAGCGTTGCAGCCAGCTCCTCCACATCCAACAACCTTTATATTTATCTTTTCAGGCTTTGAGGTAGAACCGAACACCCTCACCTTAAAATCTTCTATTTCCTGAGATTCAATCACTTATACAACCAAAAGGATAACGACTTTAATGAATAAAATTTTTGGCAGTATTTTCATCTACCTCACATCAACATTTAAGTAATTACAAAGTATTTGGGTCAGTTGTGCGGGGGATGGCAAGCTGGGGAAGGTAGTAGTTGTTGGAGATGTGCATGAAGGGATAAACTTTGGATATAGGGTAGATGCTGCAACTGGTATCTCAGATAGAGCTTTGGATCTACACAATAATTTTGCTAAAGCTGCTCGATATGCAATAGAAAATAACGCCGCTCTTTTCATCATACTTGGCGATTTGTTCGATAGAACCCATGTAAGTCCAACATTCAGGGAATTGGTTAGAAAGGATGTTATTGAGCCGTTAGGAAATAGCAAAATAAAAGTTTGGATGATCGCAGGCAATCACGATCAGCCCCACAGCTCCGCCAAATCTACATCGCTGGATGATTATAGAGGTTATGAACATGTCGAGGTCTTTAGAAAACCTGCTGTTGAAGAGATACAGTTAAACAAAAAGAGCATAGGCTGCATCATCATGCCTTATCTACATCCAGAGCAGATAGTGAAACTCGTGCAAAAAAAAGAGAACAAGGAAGTAGGGAAAGAAGACTGGTACGCGCTTGGAAGAAAGCTAATAAAAGAGTGGATGAAAAGGAGAACAGAAGAGTTGGACACCGACTTAAAGATACTATTTGCCCATTATTATGTAGAAGGAGCCAAATTGAGGGAAACAGCGCATCCTGAGGTTTTGCCTGGTGAGTTTTCATTTACTCGTGATATGATTCCCAAAGAGCTGAACTTAGCGGTTTTTGGTCATATTCATCTGCACCAAAGCTTGATCGGTGAACCCGAGGTTGTTTATACAGGTGCTATTGAGCGCATCGATTGGGGTGAACGGGAAGACGAAAAAGGTTTTTTGATTATCGATCCGGATTTTCCAGAATTATGGAATTTTGAACCACTGCCTACTAGAGAAATGATCAAGATAAATGTTGATATCACAGATACTCAAAATCCCACAAAGGAGATACTAGAGAGCATACCTGTTGATATAAAAGAAAAGATGATCCGATTAGAAATTAGAGTGAACGAAGGAGTAAGAAAAAAAATTGAGGAATATAAAATAAGTGAGAGGCTGAAGGCGGCATTCCATTATGAAGTGAAATGGAAGGAAGAGATCGAAGGAAAAACAGGATTTGCTGAATTTACAATGAATCCCTTAGAACTCTTTGAAAGCTTTATTGAGACAAATTACTCAACTCATGCAAAACAAAAAGAGATCTTGAAAGAAGGTGGAGAGATCCTTAGGGAGGTTTTATCTTGAAAACCCTTGAATCTTTTGCGAAAGCGAAAATTGAAAAAGATGCGCCTTCAATTGGGATCGAAATGCAAAGCATTGCAGATGGGTTCGTGATCGATGATATTGAGCTTAAAGATTTCATGCGCTACACAGGTAAGAGCGATCCCATAACCTTTCCCCAAAAACTCACTGTTATAACTGGTAAAACCGGTGCAGGAAAAACATCTATTCTGGATGCCATTACTTATGCATTGTACAACAAAAGCTCGAGGACCGACATTCAAGCAGTAAAAACATCAGATATCTGCAAGGCAGGGGGATATGTAAAGTTATCATTCTTTCAAAGGAATAAGAGGTATGAGGTTAAGAGAGGATTTGCCGCAAATAGATCGCCTTATCTAACCCTGAAAGAGAATGAGGATCTTGTTGAAGGGAATATTAGACAATTAGATGAGATCATTAGAGAGACTATTGGTTTGGATTACGATGGTTTTCGCAACTCTACCTTCATAAGACAGGAAGAAATGAGGGCTTTAGGTGCTGCAAGAGGTGCTGATAGATTGGAAATATTTCAAAAATTATTCAGACTGGAGGTTTTTGAGAAAGCACATAGGATGGCTGAAAGGAAGTTGAAAGACAACGAGTTCAAGATAAAACAAGGAGAGGAAGGTATCAGGGTAAGGGAAGAGCAAACCAAAAAATTGGGTGATGTTAAAGAAGAAGTTGGAAAAGTCCAAATAGATTTGAAAAAGGCAAACGAGGAAGTAAATGAACTGATGAAAGTCATTGCTCAAAAAGGAAAGAAATTCGATAAGCTTGTCAAGGAACACGAGGATTTCATAAGGATGCAAGCTAAGATATTAGGATTGAAAAAAGAGAGGGAAAGGATTAGAAATAGATTAGAAAACGCGAAAGCAGAAGAAAATAAGGTGAAAATTTTCAAAGAAAAACTTTCGCTGCTCGAGAAAGAAATGAAGGATTATGAAGAAAGAAGGAGTGAATACGAAGGACTTAAAGAAAAAGAACAGAGAAATCAAAGCTTGAAAAGAGAAAAGCAAATTTACGATGAGCAAAAGGAAAAAGAGATAAAGGAATATAAAGAAACAAGGGAATTGCTTAAAAAAAGGATAGAAAGAGAGGAGGGGCGCATCAGTGCATTATCCACGGAGATCGATAAAGAGCAGGCATTTGGTTTATTGAGGAAAGAAGGAAGACTTTTTGAACGAATAGAAAGGATAGAAAAGGAAGTAAAATGGTTGGCTGAAAGGGAGGATATCGTGGAAGAGATCAAGAAAGAGAGGATCTTTTCTGAAGAAGAATTAAAGGAAGTATCTGCTAAAACCAAGGCGATCGATGTTGATTCTTTCGTCTTGTCTGAAATTAGGAAGAATATCGCGCAAATTAAAAAAGATATAGAAGAGAAAGGAATAGATTACAGAAATAAAATGCATGAATTAAAAGTAAAATTGAATGACGTTCATGAAAGGATCAAAGAGATCGGTTTCAGGGAAAATGAAGAAAGGAAACTTAATTCCCTAAAAACATTGCTAATTAAAAAACAAAAGCAAAAAGAAGAACTTGAGAAAGTGCGAAAGGAGTTGGAATCCAAAGGTGATGTTTCTAAGCTTATTGAGGATTTAACTAAGCAGTTAGATGAAAGAGAGAAAGAGCTTAAGAAATTGGAACGGTCACTGCAGAGATTGAAGAAAGAAGAGGAAAAATATTTGAAGGTGAAGGAGGAATTGGATAAACTTAAAGATGGGAAAATAGAAAGAGAGAAAGAGATTCATGGTAAACGAATCGAGATAAAGAATTTAAGAGAACATATAAAAGAATTGGAGGAAGTAAAGGAGCGCATAAAGGAAGTGGAGAAAGAACTTAGAGGATTGCGGGATATGAACGAGGTTTATTCTCTACTTAAAGAGCAGGTTTTTCATAAGAAGGGAATAGTGATGTACGCCATAAATCAATTATTGCCGCAATTGGAAATTGAGACAAGCCAGAATCTAGCGGATCTAACTGATGGTAGATTTAGTAAAGTAATATTGGAATCGTACATGGAGAACAACCGCTATGGCATAAGGATATTGGTCGAAGGAGCCGATAAAAGAAGGCATGATGTGCAGGAGTTCAGCGGTGGTGAGAGAACGCAGATAAATGCTGCGCTGCGGTTTGCAATAGCAAAACAATTAGCTGGTTTACCACAAGTCGGTCGAACATTTGGGCGAATGAAAACGCTGTTCATCGATGAAGGCGATCTGGGTTCTCTGGATACAGAAAGCAGCAGGCAGTTGTTCGTTCAAAAACTATTCGACATGTCTAGATTCTTCGATAAGGTGATACTCATAACGCATCTAAGCGATGTTGCAGAACAATTCCCAGGAAAGATCAATGTTTATATGACAGATGAGCAGGAATCAAGGATACAGGTTGATGGGATGAGATAAGACGGATTCAGAACATTGAAACAAAATCTATCAGCATTTTGTAAAGAAATTGGCGAAAAGATTATATATTATTAGTCCTATAAAGGCTATATAGTCTTTAAAAGGCGAGATGTTTACGATGATAATTAATCTAAATGTAACAGGAAAGAATGTTGAAAACGTATTTCGATACGCTGTAGCTAGAGATATCTTGTTGTTTTTGGGAAAAAATCGCTATAAACAATTTACAATATCAGATATCGCAAGGAATCTAGACATAAGACCTAACACTGGTAATTTGAGAAGAGCGCTGCAAGCGCTAGTTTTGGCTGGATTGTTGGATGAAAAGAAAGAAGGCAGAGGCAAATTTTTAAAGATTAAAGAGGATGTTATTCTCTATCCTGAAGATCCTTATGTTCAGATTCGCCAAGTTGAATTTCGTGAGGTAGTTAGGGATATTGTGGAAAAAGTAAAAAGAGACAGAAGGGTAGTGAAAGTAATTCTGTTTGGTGGTGTTGCAAGAGGGACCGCAGATAGAATGAGTGATATAGACTTTCTTGTTGTGAGTAAGGATGTGATGGTGATTGAAACCAAAACATCAAAAATTGCTCACAACTGCAGAACTGGAAAGATGTTTGATGAAAGATACGGTATAAGTTTCAGGGTGATAGATGTCGAAGAATTAAAAAAACCTCGTGGATTTGTTAAAGATGCGCTTCTCGAGGGTATAGTATTATATGAGAGGGATTAAATGGTAGGCGAAGCAAGAGTCATTAAGGCAATCACAGATGCAAGAAGAACTTTTCAAAAAGTGATGAGGCAAGAAGAACGAGCTTTGGGTCGGGGCGACTCTTTCGAGTTCGATGTGTATCCGCAGGAGTGGAAGATAAGTTGGGAGAAAGGGCAACGAGCTTTGGAACTTGCTGAGGATATAAAGGATAGAGGATATTTTACAACCTCGATCGAACTGTGTTTTTATACACTAGAGAGAACTTTCGAAGCATTGGTAATGAAGCTCAAAGGTATAAGAGGATTTAGAGCTAAGCATGGTGAGGTGTTCGATCTAGCATTGGAATACGGACTAATCTCCGAGAGGTTAGCACTTGAGTTGGGGACCTTATGGAGAATGTATCGAGCAGAACAATATTATAGACCCTATGTACCGAGTAAATATTCTGCAAAGCAAATGATCGAAGCAGCGAAGATTGTTGCACAATTTGTCGAAGAAAGGTTGTGAAAAATAAAAAATACACAAATTTCACTTTCACTCATCTCCCAATTAAATAGTTTTATATTCTTTTTCTTATTGTGGTATCTTAAATCTTAAATTGGAAATGAGATGAGTTAAATGGTTGATATAAGTGCTGAGTTGAAAGAGAAATTGAGATTTATAAGTAAATGCCGCAGTGAGTTCAGTGATGATCAAATAAAAAACATCAAACAATTTGATCTATCTTCCGATGTTAAGGAGCTTGTGGCTATAGATGGCTCCTATTCGTTTCTTTTCAATATATCGAGCATATGGCTTGCGATCGTTCGAGTTGGCGCATTGACATATACATTTGAAGATGGAAAATACATATTGAAGGATAATGAGGTTGTTGAAAAAGCGATCCTCGTATCTACCAATGAGAAAATAAATGATGAGTTGGGAGCAGTGAATAAACAGTTATTTTTGTCCACAAAAAATGCTCAAGAACAGCACTGTGAAATGGTCAATCGATTTCGACAATTGATGGAACAGGAAATGATGTTCAAAATGTCAAAGAAATTGAAAGGAGGGATCGTAGCGGTGGATGGAACGCTCACACCTGGGTTCTCGAAGTGGGTCGAAATGGCAGTTGAGGCATGTAAAGACAATAACAACATTCTGGTTGGTGTTTCAAAGGATTCCAATACGCATGCTTTTGGCTCATACAGAACAGACGAAGAAATTCTGAAAAAGGAAGAAACATGGGGTTATGTTCGTGTTCCTAAGAGTTTTGAGCAAAAGCAGAAAGGTTTGATCTATGGCGATGTGTACTTTGCAAAACTTCATCCCAATGCACCTAAATGGTTTAGAATTGATATTGCAACATTTAAAGATGATACCAATTTTGTGTTCTCTAACCTTGCGCACTACGCAAAATTTGGTATATGTATAGGATACATTTATCCATTGTTCGAAGCGCATAGATATGTTGTAACTGTGAGGCAATTCAAAGATTTGTATGAAGATATAATATTAAAATCAGCAGCAGAGCTAAACATACCAATGGATGATGTTATAAATGGATTAACCCATATCGATGGATTGAGAAAAGGAGCATTTCATGAGTTCTTAGATCAAGCAAGTAGGGGAGGATAAAGTGAAGAAGATTGGTGAGGTTGTCTCGGCTTCTGTACTTAGGGGATTGGAAGTAAAATTGGAGCTGGAAAACCCTGAAGATTTAAGAATTGGATATCCTGTGATGGTTAAAGGGAAAAAGTATGATTTCTACTGCATTGTTCGTGATATCTTCAATCAGTCAATGGATATCGCGGAACGTTTAGCTGGTTCTCACTTGAAGGATACCATTGTACCGGGAGGACATGAAGGATATGGAGGTAAGATATTCTATTCAAAAGCGGAGCTTCGTCCTATTCAACTGATAGATAAAAACAGCAGCGAGCTTTCTGAACCTCAAACAATTCCACCATATTTCTCAGAAGCGAGACATGCCACCAAGCAAGATGTTGAGAAAATTTATAAAGTAACGAGGACATCTGCTCCCTTGGGCACATTAAGGGGAATATCGAATTTCTGGATAGATGTTGACGTTGCGAAGCTAACAGAAAAACCTTTTGCCATATTCGGGAGAACAGGTGTTGGAAAAAGCATATTCAACAAGATATTGTGCAGTGCCATCATATCAAAGGATGTAGCAAATCTCCTCATATTCGATATGCACGGCGAGTATGGTGTCATTTCCTCAACTGATAACACAGAAGGTCTAAAATTTTATTTCCCGAACGAAGTTGAAATCTTTTCATTAGATCCAGGTTCAAAAGGAAGAGCGTTCATCCTAAGTTCAAATGAGATCCAACCTTCGGATATCATCGTAGCTTTTCAAGATCTATCAAGTTCAATGATAGACGCTCTTTACGCTGTCAATAGAAGGAAAGGTGAAAGTGATCTTCTATCAGCTATTGAAGAAGCAGAAGCAGAGGATTATGGAGAGCGGGTCCTTCATCCTTTAGCTTTATCAGGCTTGCAGAGAAGAATGGCCCGATTGAACCGCTTCGACTTCATCAAACCTGTGAAGAAGGACGTGTTCAGCCAAATAAAGGAATTAATAAAATCAGGAAAATCGATCGTCATAGATTTCGGCAGGTATGGTACAGATCAGATGGCATATTTATTCATTGCTAACGTTTTAGCAAGAAGATTGTACGACTTATATACAGAACACAACGAAGAATATCCAAGATTGGTATTGTTCTTGGAAGAGGCGCACAAATTTTTGGCACCAGGTATTGCTTCATATACCATTTTTGACAAACTTGCACGTGAAATGAGGAAGTTCAATTTGATATTGGCTTTAGTAGATCAAAGACCTTCAAGAATAGATGATGAAGTTCGCAGTCAACTGGCAAATCGTCTGGTCCTTTCATTGAAAGAACCAGGTGATATCTCATCTGCCCTGGCAGGCATACCTGATAGGAGTGTATGGGAAAATATAATTGGCACGATCCCGCCGAGAACCATCGGTTTATTTGGAGATGCGGTTCGCATTCCTACAGTGATTGAAGTCATGGAATATAATCAAAAAAATATGAAAAAGCATATAGTGGGTGATGAGAAAATGACAGAAAGCGATCTAAATGACATCGCAAAGAATGTAGACGAGATCTTTAAATTTTAGAGGAGAAATGTTAAAAAGCACTTTTATTCACATCCCAGGCGTTGGTTATACTACTGAGCGCAAATTATGGAAAAATGGGATCAAAGATTGGTGGGACTTTGATGGGAATTTAAGGATCCCTGATCTTTCACAGCACAGGATAAATGTTATGATCAATGAACTAAAAGAATCTAAGCAAAAATTAACGAACGGAGATCACAGTTTCTTTGCAGCGAGATTGCCTTCTAAGGAAATGTGGAGGGCATATCGGGAATTCATCGATTCTGCTGTGTTCTTAGATATAGAAACCACAGGTTTGTCTTGGGAGAGAAGCGACATTACCCTCATTGGGCTTTACGATGGTGAGAATGTAAAAACCTATGTGAAGGGGGCAAATATGGATGAATTTGTTCGGGATATTAAAAATTTCTCAATGGTAATCACTTTCAATGGTGCTCGTTTCGATCTGCCTTTCATAAGAGCTGCCTTCCCACAGGTTAAAATGGATCAAATCCACATCGACCTGATGTATCCATTGAGGAGGATTGGATTGAGCGGTGGTTTAAAATATATCGAGAAGCGAGTGGGAATTGAAAGAAGCAGTGAGGTTAAGAATTTCAGTGGATTTGATGCAGTTAATTTATGGTATAAATATGAAAGAGGGGATGATGACGCTCTCCGCCTTCTCGTAAAATACAATGCAGAGGATATTAAGAATTTGAAGATGTTGATGGAATTAGCTTATGGTAAATTAAGGGAATTGTGTTTTAGCGAATTGTGAGAATCCAAAATGAATAAATACACATTCACATATACACCCAAATCCGAACTATATGGAGTTGAGTGTATGAATGAATTGGATCAAGAATATATAAGCATACTCAAAACCAAATTGAGCGAAGGAGATTATCAGAAGCTTATTAGAATAAAGAATCCTAAACTCCATCAATTCATCGCCAAGTACGTGGAGCTGTGTAACCCGGCTAAGGTTTTTGTTTGCACCAACGATGAGAAGGACATTCAGTATACCAGGGAAGCAGCAATAAGAAATAAAGAAGAAGCGAAGCTTGCGATAGAAGGGCATACGGTCCATTTTGATGGATATTATGATCAAGCCAGGGATAAAGAAAGAACCAAATTCCTTGTACCTAAAGATGTGAACCTGGGACCTGAGATAAAAACATTAGACAGGGAGGAAGGTCTAAAAGAGATCCATGCCATACTAGAGAATCTAATGGATGGACATGAGCTGTTTATTAAATTTTTCTGCTTAGGTCCTACTAATTCAAAGTTCAGCATACCTTGCGTTCAACTTACCGATTCCAGTTATGTGGCACATAGTGAGGATCTATTATACAGACAGGGTTATGAGGAATTTCTTAGGCGGGGTAATAATGGAGAGTTTTTCAAATTCGTGCATTCTCAGGGAGAGTTGATAAAATCGGGGCTTGGGCTTCTTGTCAGCAAAAATATTGAGAAACGGAGAGTGTATATCAATCTCCAAGAGGACATCATATACAGTACGAACACGCA
>JAUWGG010000165.1 GCA_030606525.1 Methanobacteriota archaeon
CTATTATTTAGAACATGGAAATTCGAAGTTATGTCCTTTATAGCAGACAATGTTATTTTTACTCCTTTATCCATATGCCTATACATTAGAGGAGAGGTCATCGTCACCCCTATCTTATCATAATAATCTTTCTCAAACAATTTCCCTATTTGATCCCTAAGGTTGTTTCCCTTCCACTCACCATAGGCTATATTCTTATTAAAAAAGTTGACATCTTCAATTCTATTCTCAGAACACTCTAGACAGGTAGCTTTAAGATTTGCTCCCCCTATATCTAGCCCTAAACTTCTCATTTCCCCTCCAAATTCTTATATTCTTAATACTTTAAATACTTTTCGTTATTTTTCGATACGAAATATAATAAAAAGGTACAGAATAATAAAAAAGTAGCAGACAACGTTCATTTGACACCGTTATATGTTTTTAAATAATCAAACAGCTGTTTACATAATCGTAACAAAACCTGATATTGAATATGACGTAGCGAAAATTGATGAAACTTAAGAATTATCTATCTGCATCCTCTGCATGATGATGTGAGCAGCTGGGATTTATTGGTATTTCTAGAATTTCAGATACATTTCGTTTCCCATCATAATAAAATAGATTGTTGATTGAAAGACCATTCATACCATTCGTTATTTTCAATGCTTCCCTTACTTGAATTGCGGAGACAACACTTGTGGTAGTTATCTCCGCTGCAAGTTTTGGCTCGAAAAAGGTTATGTTGATGCCAGAGCAGCTAAATCTTTTTTCTAAGATCTTAGCATGAGTTTTATTCAATGCGCATTCGATGCACGCTGTTTTTGGTGGTAAAACGACCTGAACCTTTCCAACTAGACCATCAGTTCCGCTATCGATGTAAGGAATGCCGTGGTGATAGCAAATGGCATTAACATGCAATCTCGCTGCAATATTATCCAAACAGCCGAGGACGATATCAAAGGAAGGAATGAAGGTTTTGGGTAGCGATTCGATTTTTTTAGTATGAAAATGGATGTTGATTTCTCCATCTATCTCTTGAATGCGCTGCGCAGCCGCTTCTGCTTTGAACCTTCTATTAACAGCATCTTCTTCCGAGAAAAAAAGACATCGATTTAAGTTCGATCTTACAACATAATCCATATCCACAATCGTTATATTTTTATATCCTGACAAAACTAAATTCTTTAGTACCTCATTTCCAGTAGCGCCAGCACCTATTACAAGCACCTTCGTTCTCTGAATTTTCTTCATGTCGATCCATGCAATTCTTTTCGATCGCTCATATTTATCCTCGTTCAATATATCGGGTGTAAGCGCTTCTTCAACATCTTTTACCATTGTGCTTGTGCACAGATAAAGGCGTATAAATAATTTGTTCAATATTTGTTTTTTGTCTTGTAGATAGAATTATTAATTATTATTGATATTACCCATCGGTAAGAATGGAAGAGTTTGTGGTAACACCTTGGGAAGTGCATGGAGCAATAGATTATTTTGAACTTGTGGAAAGATTTGGCACCCAATTGATAGATGATGAGCTGTCAAAAAGGCTGAAAAAATACATTGGAGATCATCAAATGCTGCGCCGCAATATTTTTTATTCACATCGAGACTTGAATTGGATCTTAGATAAGTACGAAAAAGGAGAAAAATTCGTATTATATACGGGCAGAGGTCCTTCAAGCAATACCCATCTTGGGCATCTAATGCCGTGGTTCTTCACTAAAGATCTGCAAGAGGCGTTTGATGTGAAACTGTATTTCCAAATGACCGATGATGAGAAATTCTTGTTTAACAATGAACTAAAATTGGATGATACAAGAAATCTTTCGTATGAAAATGCCCTGGATATTATTGCATTGGGCTTCGCGCCTAAAAGAACCAAGATCTTCTTGGATACAGAATATGCCAATGTTCTTTACAAGATAGCAGTAGAGGTTGCAAAACGCGTGACATTCTCAACAGCTAAAGCCGTCTTTGGTTTTACGAACAGCACGAACATCGGCAGCATATTCTTCACAAGTATGCAGTCTGCACCAGCTTTTTTGGAGTCTGTATTGGAGAAAAAAAATGTACCTTGTTTGATCCCCTGCGCTATAGATCAAGACGCCCATTTCAGAGTGTGTAGAGATGTAGCTCCAATTTTAGGTTACTACAAACCAGCGGTGGTGCACTGCAAACTCTTTCCAAGCTTAGCTGGCTCGGACAAGATGTCTGCTTCATTACCCCAAACGAGTATATTCACAACCGATGCGCCTAAAACTGCAAGAAAGAAGGTAATGAATGCTTTTACCGGCGGTGCCGTATCGGTAAAAGAACAAAAAGAGAAGGGAGGGAATCCTGACATTTGCTCGATCTATCAATACGAATACTATCTCTTCGAGAAAGATGATGATAAGATGAAGGAATTGCGCGAGAAATGTAAACGTGGAGAGTTAATGTGCGGTGAGCATAAACAGATCTTAGCAGATAAGATAGAAAAATTCTTGACAGCACATCAAGAAAAAAGAGAAAAAGCAAGGGACAAGATAGAAGACTACATGTTGAGGGATTGAGTTCTTAGCTCCAATAATTCAAAATGCTATTTTAATTTTAAAAAAGGCGCTTGTTTTCCATACCGATAACCTTATTACCTAATAAGCTAATAAGCTAATATGCTTAAATCAATAACTTCCTCAAAGGTTCTTAAAGCTATAGAGTTATTGCTTCAGTCAGATAAAACGCTGACGGAAATATCAAAATCTCTTAAAGTAAAAAAACCCACTGCTCTAAAGTACTTGAACCAAATGGAGGACGAAGGATTAGTGACCGCTCAATTTGATGTCACAGAAATTGGCAGGGAAAAACGATACTCTCTTAATCCATTCTCATTTGTGATATCTGCTGAG
>JAUWGG010000061.1 GCA_030606525.1 Methanobacteriota archaeon
AGAACCACAGCCAGTAAAGGAAGTATATGTCAAAGAGACTATCCGTGAGATTGTCAAAGTTCCCTGTAAATATTGCGGAACACTGAATGAGGTTACTGAGAAAAAATGCTCTTCTTGTGGAGGATCGATCGAAGGGAAGTGAATGGTGAATGAAAAAATCGAAGAAGCAGGGCAAGAGGAAAAAGATGTTGGATACACATGCACCGATTGCGGCGCTGAGGTAAGCACGGATGCAGTCAAATGCCCGAAGTGCGGTGCAAAATTTGAGGGATTTGAAGAGGATTGATTTTAGAGGGGAAAGGGATCAATGAGAGTCGTGTTGGATAATAACATTACAAAATATTGGCTGCTTGTTTGCATCTACGCTGCTTTTATCTTCATCCTTTCTTCGATGTCACATCCACCTTCGCCCCCAGGCACTTCTAACATCCCCTTCTTTGAAATAATTGAACATCTCTTCTTATATTTTGGATTTGGTTTGGTATTATATTTAGCGATGAACCATTCTAATAACCCTTTCTTTCGGAAATATCGTATTCAGATGACTATTCTTATCGGCACTCTTTATGGGATAACAGATGAAGTCCATCAACTCTTTGTTCCTTTTAGAGAGGCATCTGCATTGGATGTGGTCGTTGATGGATGTGGAGTCGCATTAGCACTATCGTTGATCCTTCTAATCAATCATGTAAAGAATTCCTAAAGATTTATTTATCCCGATCGCCATAACCCATTGGATGGGATATCATGGAGACGTTATCTGTCGCTGAGGAACTTGCTAAAAAGCAAAAGGAGATATCTATCGCAGAATTCTTTGAGAGGAACAAACATGTATTGGGTTTTGGTTCCCTCACAAGGGCCATACTAACTGCAGTTAAAGAGGGTGTTGATAATTCCTTAGATGCTTGTGAAGAATCCAATATATTACCTGAAATCTTTATTCAGATAGATAAAGCAGGAAAAGATGAATATGTGGTCATAATTGAAGATAATGGTCCAGGTATTGTGAAGAGAGTGGTTCCTAATGCTTTTGGCCGCCTTCTTTACGGTTCCAGATTCCACAGCATACGTCAATCCAGAGGGCAACAAGGCATAGGGATCTCGGCAGTTGTCATGTATGCTCAATTGACAACTGGTAAACCGACCACAATCCGCTCTAAAGTTCAAGGAAAGGATGTAGCATATGAGATCGATCTGATGGTCGATACTAAAAAGAACAGGCCTGAAAAACTGCATGAAAGGTTCGTCATCTGGGAGAAGGAACATGGTACAAGAGTTGAAGCAACGGTAAAAGCGCGGTATACTGGTGGAAGACAATCAGTTTATGAATATCTGAGGGCGACCGCTATCGTAAATCCTCATGCACGAATAGTGTTCGTTGACCCCGAAGGGGAAAGGACGGTATTTGAGCGCGCAACAGAGAAAATGCCTTCGCCCACTAAGGAAATAAAACCACATCCTGAGGGTATTGAGCTGGGTACATTATTAAAAATGGCTAAAGGTACACAGCAAAAGAAGATGACTGGTTTCTTGAAAGGTGAATTTTCCAGGATCAGCATGAGGGTTGCAAGGGAAATCTGTGACAAAGCTTCGATCCCATATGATATGCGACCAAAGAACATGAAAATAGATCAGGCAAAGGATATATTGAAGGCTATTAAAAAAGTAAAGATCATGGCACCTCCAACCAACTGCCTGTCGCCCATTGGCGAACTGCTGATAAAGAAAGGGCTGAAGAACGTGCTCGAAGGAGTCAGACCAGAATTTTATGCTCCGCCTATTACACGTGAGCCGAAAGTATATCAAGGAAATCCTTTTCAGGTGGAAGTTGGTATCGTATACGGCGGTGAATTAAAGAAGGATAAAAGTGTAGAAATTCTTCGTTTTGCTAATCGCGTTCCGTTATTATACCAGCAAGGTGGCTGCGCGTGTACATCTGCCATACAAAATGTCGATTGGCGAAGATATGGTTTGGATCAGAGAGGTGGGGAAGGCGTCCCATTTGGACCTGCGATCATCCTGGTCCATACAGCTTCAACTAAAATCCCATTTACATCTGAATCAAAGGAGGCAATAGCAGATGTTCCTGTTATTAGGGAGGAGATAGAAAAGGCGTTGAGATTTTGCGGAAGGAAATTGAAGACACATCTGAACAAGAGCGTGAAAAAGAAGAAGACCCAAGAGAAATTTGATATCGTTCAGAAGATTCTTCCTCAAATTGCTGCTAAATCTGCAAGCATTTTGAATAAGAAGGTACCCTCATTAGATAAGACCATAACAAAAATAATGAATGTGGTATGGATCGATGATGTGATTGAATATAAGAATGGAAGGCACAAGATCGATATAAATATCTACAATTACACACCAAAAGGAAGGAAATTTGATCTTCATACCGTTATTCCGATCAAAAATCTCGATAGAAAGAGAATTGTTCCAAAACCAGCAGAGATCAAGGGAAATAAGGTAAAATGGGAATTGAAAAGGATAAAATCCACAGAGAAGCTAGTAGTTAGTTTTGAGCTTGCAGGTTTAGATGAAGATGAATATGATGAGAATGAGCTGTATGTCAGCGACATTAATCCCATCTATATAATTGGTGCTGAACCGCTGCCAGGTGATTGGAATCTTGATGATGCTGAACCAAAGACCCTGGAATATTTTGTTGAGGATCACGATGCATTGAAAGAAGAGAGTTCACAGGATGATGAGATCTCAGTGGATGGTAAGATAAATAAAGTTAAAGTTGGTGAGATCGATGAGTGAGGAAGGATCGCAGAAAACAGTAAGTGAGTTAATGGGGATCGCAAACAGCATTTATACACAGCTCGAGAAAGGTGATATCCCGAAGATGACGATCCCATTGAGAACTAAAAATAACATAAGATTCGATAGAAAAAAGGAAGTCTGGAAATATGGAAAGTTGATGGGCGCAAGATCTGCTAAGAAATTAAGCGGTGCATACATGCTCCTTCGAACGATGTACATAGTAGGGCTCATCGAGGAGTTGATCAACAAGAAGAAATCTGCCACCCTGAGGGAAATGTACTACATCTCTGAAGGATGGGATCTGGCGAAATTCAACTCACAGGATGAATCCAATAGATTGGCTGAGGATCTGGAGATCATCACAGAATGCATGCGCGAAGATTTTAAACTCAGACCAGAGGAAGACGGCGCTCGTGTAATAGGCAATATCACGATTCAGGAAAAAAATAGAAAGGGAGAAAAGAAGAGGATCAACTGCAGAGATGATGTTGGCGATTCGGGATACAGCATTCCCTATAATGTTGAGCGTGAAAAAATTAAGTTCTTGGATTGGGATGCTGATTTTGTTATCGCAATAGAAAGCGGTGGTATGTTCGATAGATTGGTTGAGAATGAATTCGATGAAAAATCAAAGAGTGTTATTTTGCATCTCAAAGGGCAGCCAGCTCGATCTACAAGAAGATTCATCAAGCGTTTGAATCAGGAATGCAACATACCAGTGGTGGTGTTCACTGATGGAGACCCCTGGTCATTCAGGATCTTTGCATCCGTCGCATATGGAGCAATTAAAACTGCGCACATATCAGAATACTTAGCTACGCCAACAGCGATGTTCTGCGGCATAACTGCCTCGGATATACTCAATTACAAGCTGCCAACAGATAAACTCAATGACCAAGATATACACGCTCTTAAATCGGAACTTACAGACCCACGATTCAAAGATAGATTTTGGAAGGATGAGATAGAGCTAATGCTTCAGATAGACAAGAAGGCCGAGCAGCAGGCATTGGCAAAATATGGATTAGATTATGTGACCGACACTTATCTTCCTGAGAAGTTAGGAGAACTTGGAGTGATGTGATTAATGATTGAAAAAAAGAAAAAAGATATATGATGTAAAATATTGCAGATAGCATGAGAATTCTCGAGTATGATGAAGTAGATGAACAGCAAGTTCTTGAGTTAAATCTAACATGTTTTGGTTGGTTTCTTACTCCCAAGCAGGTTAAGACCATTCGGAAGGTGGATAAACATGTTCCTGACTATTTTTCACTCTACGCTGTTGAAAAAGAAGAGATCCTCAGTCAAGTAGGTGTTGTTACTGTTGACACACAGACCAAACATGGAGTAGAAGAAGTTGGTCATATCTGGGGAGTTTGTACAAAACCAAGTGCTGCTAGAAAAGGATCAGCGAAAAAACTGATGGAAGAGACTCATGCAAGGCTGCTTACTGATGATATAAAGTATTCATTTTTAGGGACAGGGAAATCACTTGTTGCCTATAATCTCTATCGACAACTTGGGTATGTGGACTTTGTAGATTTGAACTGGGGAATGAAGCGGTGCAAGCCCATAAAGCAATCGGATATTGATGTCACATTTGCTTCTGATACGAAAGATGAGAGCTTTGCAGATCTGTTCACAAAATATTCAAATGGTTTGTTGGGATTCGTTCACAGACCTAAAAATTTTTTACAGGTGAGAAAGGCATGGTCTTGGATGCCTATTAGTATGAGCGGTATCTTTCGAAAAGGTAAAAAACATATAGGATATGTGTTGGGAAGTAGAGAAGGAAAAGTGGTTAGAATAAGAGAGTTGTGCTGCCCGAGAATTGAAGATACGAAAAGATGCATTGAAGCGCTTGAAATAAAATTCAAACCAAAATATATGACAGTCAGCTGGATGTCGAGGTCTTGTATAACAAAAGAATTTATTAAATCTGGGTTCAAGCGTATTGATGAATCATGGGGAGCATTTATGATAAAGGATCTCGAAGGAAAGCATAAAATCGATCAGATTCAAAGCGCATATGGAATTGAAGAAGATAAATTCCAGATGACAACTATTGATGAATATTGATCAATGAACCAACAAACTTTATTATCCGTATCTTATTAGCCCTCATCATGAAAATGCGTCCAGAATGCATACCTTGCCTGTTGAACAGGGTGCTTTTCGAAGCAAAATTGGTTAATGAAGATTTGAATTATTTAGTTGTAGAGGAAGCGCTTAAGATTTTGAGCGAAGATTTCAGAGAGGGGGTGAATTCTGCTAAGATTGCAACAAAGGTTCATAAAAGAGTCTATGAACTTTTGGAAAATGATGATCCTTATTTGGCGCTGAAAAGAAAGAGCAACGGTGTTGCTTTGAGTTTGTATCCAAAAGCACAATCGTATGTTCAAAAAGCTGATGATAAATTTAAAGCAGCAGCTCTATGTTCGATCGTCGGTAATGTCTTGGATTTTGGAATTCGCTCTGATTTCGACGATCCTAAAAAGCTCATTGGAAAGTTTGATGGGCTCTTGGCCCAAGGATTAGCGCATGACGATACAAAAGAGATAAAGGAGATTGCTCGAAAAGCTCAAGATGTATTGTTCTTTACAGATAATTGCGGGGAAATTGTCTTCGATCAACTGCTTCTCTCGGAATTAAAGAAATTTAATGTGCATCTTACATTGATTGTTAAAGGTGCACCGATACTCACGGATGCCACAATGTATGATGTGAAGACGCTGCAGCTAAATAAATTAGTTGATGATGTTGCCACTACTAATGGTTTCGCTGTAGGTGTAGATTTTGAAAAAATTGATAAGGATCTCCAGAAGAAGTTGAAAAATGCGGATCTTATCATCTGCAAGGGCATGGCGAACTGGGAATCTTTTTCTGATGAAGGGTATAAACCTATAGCTTATTTTTTAAGAACGAAATGTGATCCGGTAGCCAACAGTATGCAGCTAAAAAAGGATATCAATGCTGTGAAGTTGTACTATTAACAACGGTGAGCGGGAAATCCCACACTCTTTAGAGGTGGGATAAAAGCGAACCATTATGTAAAAATTAGAATTATAATGGGAGAGATATAAAGAACTCTGTGGATTGACAGAATACTTTCAGTTATCTCCCCCTCAGAGGTATATAAATCTAAAAACAAATATGCTTTTGGATTGACAGAATATCATGCAGCGAACTTATAAATTCAGATTATATCCAAACAAAGAGCAGGAACACAAGCTACAGAACACGCTCAATAACTGTAGGTTTTTGTATAACTTATTATTGGAAGGATTGTGTAATCAATCCAAGCTCAATAGATTGGAACTTCAAAATTCTATCCCACAGCTCAAAGAAAGGTTCGCATGGCTGAAAGACAGCTACTCAAAAACCTTACAATATGAATCCTACCGACTGTTCTCCAACCTTCGAGCATTAGGCCAACTGAAAAAGAACGGTAAGAAGGTCGGCAAGCTCAGGTTCAAAGGCAAAAACTGGTTCAAGACCTTCACCTACAATCAGAGTGGATTCAAAATTGTAGAAAGTAATACTAGATCGGATAAATTACATTTATCTAAAATCGGCGATATACCTATCAGGCTGCATCGTAAAATCAAAGGCAATATCAAACAAATTGTCGTTAAGAAATATCCATCTGGCAGGTGGTATGCTTCCGTATGTGCAGAAACCGACAATCCAATATCAACCAACCACACCATCAAGAAACCTGTTGGCATCGATGTCGGTATAAAACATTTTTTAACTGATAG
>JAUWGG010000049.1 GCA_030606525.1 Methanobacteriota archaeon
GAAATCAAGATATTCCTGTTCCATCAAGATCTGTGCTCCTGATGATGAAATTTAAAGCCGCTTGGGATAGAACCTGGCGACTTCAAAATGATAGAAGTTATAATCGAGAACGGGAAGAAGGCAAGCTTACCAAAGATTATTCTGATATTTTAGCACTATTGGATCCAAAAGAAGGAGGGGAGAATATTGATGTTAGGCTACTTGGTGATTATTTCTCTGATTATCAATTTCTCAAACCAGTTATCGATCAAGTGGGTGCTTCTCGACCAGCAGCTGAAAAATATGATATAGCACATGATAAGGCGTTTCAAATTATTGGAAAATTTAAAGGTTTAGTTTTATAGTCGAGTGGAACCAACACACGCTGGAAAATCACTATAGGTGTGCCAAAAGGCTTTTAAAGTAAAAAAGTGGGTCCGCCCAGATTTTCATAAGCAATAGGTTGGCTTTTCGTCAACCCAAAAAGCTTACTTTGAACTGGAGTCACGGCGTATCTCTGAGCTTTTTGCCAGAGCAAAAAGTATAGGCTCACCCGAACGCCATAGTATTGACCACTCTAGTTCCCAATCCCTGATTTTTTGTATCGGGAATAGCTAACCCACGGACCCCAAGATTAGTAATGCTTTTTTAATTCAAAAAGTTATTGATTGCAGAAGTTCGACTATTGTTGAATATCTAATTCGACATATATTTATAGAAGATGTGCATTCCTCGATTTAATGAAAAATGTACTGCGGGAAAAGATCGCAGGTGAGATAGCTTTATCTTCTGAGCCAGGGAAGACCATTCGGAAATGGAGAGAAGCTTTTCACATATCCCAACAAGAACTATCTAAACACCTGAAATTGTCACCATCAGTGATAAGTGATTATGAATCCGGAAGAAGAAAATCACCTGGTACAAAAGTCATAAGAAGGTTGGTAGATGGTCTGTTGGGGATAGATGAAATGCACGGAGCAGAAATAGTTAGGCAGTATTCATTAGCTGGTAGACATGAAGCGATCCTCAGCATTAAAGAATTCTCATCAGAAATGTTCGCTGCCGTATTCATTAAAAAGATTAATGGGAAGAACGTTACCCCCAATGTAAGTTTGATGAGGAACATTCACGGTTATACTGTGATCGACAGCATAAGAGCGATCACCACCCTCGCACCCGAAGATTATTTAAGGATATACGGTTGGAGCAGCGAAAGGGCATTGATATTCACCGGTGTAAAGTATGGTCGCTCTCCAATGATCGCTATAAAAACTCACCCATTGAAACCTGCGATGGTTGTCTATCATCAACCAGCAAAAGTAGATGATCTGGCAATTCGATTAGCCGAGATGGAAAATATTGCATTAGTGATCACACATCTGCCATTGAATAAATTGATAGAAAGGGTTGAGAAAATGGGAGATTGAGAAAGTGAAAGAGAACAAATAAGGTGATAGAATGAAAGTTGGAATAGTAAGCTATGGAGGGTATGTACCTACATACAGGATAACACCGAAAGAGATAGGGAATGTGTGGGGCGTTGATGGAGATGTTATAAGCAAAGGACTGAGGATCTTCGGTAAGTCTGTACCGTCGCCGGATGAAGATGTCATAACTATTTCCGTCGAAGCTGCAAGAAATATGATAAAAAGATGTGAAGTGGATCCGCAGGATGTGGAAGCGATCTATGTTGGCTCTGAATCGCACCCGTATGCTGTAAAGCCAACAGCAACGATCGTTGCAGAAGCAATTGGCGCAGTACCTAATTTAACCGCTGCTGACTATGAATTTGCATGCAAAGCTGGTACGGCAGCTATTCAAACCTGTATGGGTTTGGTTGCCTCAAAAATGATTAAATATGGTATAGCCATCGGTTCAGATACATCTCAAGGTGCACCAGGTGATGCTTTGGAATATTCGGCTTCTGCAGGAGGAGCATCGTTTCTCATTGGGCGCGAGAATGTGATAGCAACCATAAATAAAACGCTCTCTTACACAACAGACACACCAGATTTTTGGAGACGCGAAGGACAGATGTATCCCAGCCATGGAGGCAGGTTCACTGGAGAACCGGCATATTTCAAGCATGTGATAAATTGTGGAAGAGAATTACTTGATGCTGTCGGGAAAACACCCGAGGATTATGATCATATGGTGCTTCATCAACCGAACGGGAAATTCCCTGTTAGAGCTGCAAAGAAACTCGGTTTCAATGATGAGCAGATCAAAACCGGTCTATTAACGCCATTCATAGGGAATACATACTCAGGAGCTGTCCTTTTGGGTTTGGCAAATATCCTGGATATTGCGAAGCCGGGTGAGAATATCTTCGTTGTTGGCTACGGTTCAGGTGCAGGTTCGGACGGCTTTGATATCACCGTCACGGAGAACATCAAGAAAATGGACAGGGGACCGAATTTTAGCATTCAATCCATGGTCGATAATAAGAAATTCCTTGATTACGCAACGTATGCAAAATATCGTGGTAAGATAAAGTTAAGGGAGGTATGAACATGAGAGAAGTGGCAATAATTGGTGTTGGAGAAACAAGATTCGGAGAAGTATGGGATAAATCTTTCAGAGAAATAGGGATAGAGGCAGGATTGGCTGCTATTGAAAATGCTGGTATAACTGGGAAAGAAATCGATGCCCTTTATATCGGAAATATGTCAGCTGGGAAATTCATAGATCAAGAGCACATAGCTCCTTTAGTTGCAGATTATGTTGGTTTAGCCAATGCAAATATACCAGCTACGAGGATAGAAGCAGCAGATGCTTCTGGTGGTTTGGCATTATCCCATGCTTACATGGCTGTATCATCGGGTGTGCATGATGTCGTTGTTGTCGGCGGCGCTGAGAAAATGACAGATGTCGGTGATGTACAGGCAAAAGAGATACTAGCCATGAGCGCTGACCAGGAATGGGAATCTGTTTTTGGTGCTACTTTCGCTGGCCTGCATGCCATGATCGCCAGGAGACATATGCACGAGTATGGTACAACAAGGGAGCAATTGGCTATGGTCGCCGTTAAAAATCATAAGCACGGTGCATTGAATCCAAAAGCTCAATTCAGAAGGGAGATCACATTGGATATGGTTTTAAAGGCACCAATGGTCGCAAGTCCTTTAGGTATATTCGACTGCGCACCATTATCTGATGGTTCTGCTTCCCTTGTCCTATGTCCGCTTAAAATAGCAAAAAAATACTCCGATAATCCGATAAAAATAGCAAGCTGCGGTCAAGGAGGAGATTACATGGCACTTCATGATAGAAGGGATATATGCACGATGAATGCAACCATTATTGCAGCAAGAAAAGCTCTTAAATATGCTAAGAAAGCACCAAAGGATATTGATGTAGCAGAAGTCCATGATTCATTTACTATAAGCGAGATCCTTGCTATCGAAGATCTAGGTTTCGTGAAGAAAGGGGAAGGAGGAAAGGCAACTGAGGATGGCGTAACCTCTTTGAACAGTGATATTTCAGTTAATACTTCTGGTGGACTAAAGGCTCACGGACAACCAGTTGGTGCCGTTGGCATAGCACAAGCAGTGGAGATTGTTCTTCAGTTAAGGGGTGAAGCTGATAAAAGGCAGGTGAAAAATGCTGAAGTGGGATTAACGCATAATGTTGGGGGTACAGGTGCCACTGCCGTTGTTCACATATTCGAGGTGGTCTAATGGCCATACCGAGATTTTGGAGGGAAACTCCGAGCAGATACAACCTCATAGGAACGAAATGCAAGAACTGCGATACGATTTATTTTCCACCGAGATTGATCTGTCCCAAATGCCATAGGAAAAGCATTGGAAAATTGGAACCTATCAAACTGAAAGGAGAAGGAGAGGTAATCACCTATACTGTGATACATGATGGACCGAAACAATTCGAGATGCAGATTCCATATATCATGGCGATCATAGAACTGGATGAAGGTGTAAGATTAACAGCTCAGATAGTGGAATGCGAATCCAATGAGATAAAGATCGGGATGAGGGTAAAATCGACCTTTAGGAAACTGGGTGAGGATGGTAAAGCAGGTGTGATACACTACGGTTACAAGTTCATTAAAGCATAGATGGAAATGTGAGAAGTATGGCTGTACATAAAAAGAAAAGGAAAGAAGAAAAGAGCAGTAAAAGAGCATCGCCTACAGATGCTATGAAACTGATCCGGAAATGGTGCATAGAGGAAGATATGTTCGGACAGAAGGTCGAGGATAAGAATACCCTATGGCATTTTGTGATCAGATATCCTAAGGGTGCACCTAAGTTCTTAGATGTTGCTCAACCGTTAGGAAAGAAGGATATGATCGTTATTGGCGCTGGAACTAAGATTCCATTTGAGCATATGAATAAGATGAGATCCTTGAAGAGAAAAAAGAGGGATGAGATGCTGTGGGATCTGCGCTTTCTTTTAGGTAATAGACCAACAGCTTTCTCCTTAAATGAAAAAGATGGCATTTTAGAGGGATTTTCCAACCAAATGATTATTTTCTTCGACGGTTTAACAAAAGATAGATTTATGAACGCAGTATCAGAAGTGGACAAGAGCATGCTCTTAGTTATATGGTTCCTCCATCGCAGATTCGGTCCTCCTGATAAAAAAGAATACGATGGGATGATGTATGGATAGTTCATTATCGAACCCACGTAAATTATTCAATCCACTGATATGCTTTGCTTCTTAGCAGTATTCTTATAAAAAGAAGAACTCTATATTTCGTCAAGAGGAACAAACTTCTCGGTTTCGAGTATGCGCTCGATATCCTTAAAAAATGCGACCTTTTTTGCGGTGTCCATCAATATACCACCTTATATTACGCTTCCATGGGAACATTAAAACTTATTGATTCGATGCTTTCTTTTAGCATTCTTTTCGTTACATCAAGAATTTCGATTGCCAGGACTTTTTCATCTTTTGTATAGTCAATGATGATGCCTTCTGCGATTTCTTTATTAATTTCATATTTTCCTTTTTGAAATACTATATTCATTGCATCAACTTTCTTATCGTATGTTATTCTCATTTTTTCACCTGTACCTTTCGTTTCCTAGCTGAACATGCAGTTATGACATATATGATATTTTTCCCCTTTAGATACTATATCAATACTGCTCAACACAAAATTAATATACTTTGTATATACTATATATCTATAGGGAATACTGTGCGTATTCATACTTTGCCTATAAAATTCAAGAAACATGCAGCACTTCGATTGATACAGCGCTTTGACATGAGTTTAGAAGATGTGAAACATTTCTTCAAAACAGGAAAAATGATCAAAAAGCCTGAGAAGAATGGAGATATAGGTATAATCCAAAGATCGATTGGCGATGCGCAAATCAGATTCATATTCACGATAAGAAAAAAGACGATATGGATAATAACCATAGAAGGAGGTGATTAATGTGAGTGAATGTCCCATATGCAATGCAACACTATCAAAAGAGAGAAGAGAGATCGAAAAAGGTGTATTCGCAGAAGTGGAAGTATGCCCTAAGTGCAGTGATGAATGGATAGATGAAACTGAATACAAGAGATTATATGATATTTTTAGAAGAAGAGCTTTCAAGGTCGGCGGCAGCATTGCTATCAGAATTCCCAAGGAAATAGCGAATGCAGTGAAGATACATGAGGGTGACGAGCTTAAGTTCAGTGTGGTCAAGAAGAAGATCATCATCGAACCTACGTAAATTGTAGATATCTACGTTTTCCTCAATGGTAACAAGAATCTTGGGATCTTGAGTTGTTTTTCAACTGCAATAAGTACAAGAACAGAGAGGGGGATCAAAGCAGTTATCGTTATGAAGAACAAGAGATCGGGAGAATATTCGAAAAGAATTCCTCCTATATATGGGGAGAGAATGAAAGCAACGCCTGTGATCGTGCTGTAAACACCATATGCCTTTCCTAAGGATATCGTAGAAAAATCCTTGCCCACTATTGAGACCATGACAGCGCTGGCTGTGATCACTACGCCAGTGAGGAATAAAGATAAAGAAAATAGAGGAATAGAGTGCGCTAAGATTAAGATGATCAGTGAAAAGGAGAATATGATCATGAATGTAGAGAGCAAGATACCGCTCTTCACTTTCTTGCCGTATTTCCCACATATAAAGCTGAGAATGCCAGCTCCGAGTGAGGAGATAGAACCCAATACACCTACCCAGAATATTGTTAAACCTTTTGCCCCCTCTAAATATATGGGCAGAAAGGGCCTCGGCATGTTGAGGAAGAAGAGCACTGCTCCAAAAAGGAGGGAATATTTTAGTAAGCGTTTATCTTTAAAAAGATCCCTGTAACTTGTTTTTACCATACCAGCATTTGGTTTTTGCTTTCCAATGAGAACACATATAAAAGTGGACAAAGAAAAGAATATAAAGGAAAGAAAGAACAAGTTCTTCATATCTACGACTTCCGAGATGTATCCACCTATGGCAGGAGCGAAGATGAGGGCGAAAGAGCTTGATGACCATATGATCGTGAAAGTAGAAGCTAACGAGCTTTTAGAGGTGAAATCGGTTATGTAAGCATTGACAGCAGGCATACAAAAACCCGAAATCATGTAAATGATCATCCCCACTCCAAGCCAAATCCAAGTGTTTGCGAAAGCGAATATTAAAACAGAAAAGGTACCCAAGAGCCAACCAACCAGCATGATGGATTTCCTATCATATTTATCTGCAAGGATCCCACCAGGTATATAGGATAGAGTTGCAGCGATGAATGCTACCGAGAATATTAGACCTACCTGAACAGCGTTCGCTCCCAACTCCATCGCATAAATGGGAAATATATACCAATAAAGGCCAAACCCAAATCCCCAAAAGAAAAGGGATATGAAGAGCAAGCGCATGTTCCTATCGAGCATAGAGGGGTGAAATAGTTTTTAAATATACAATGATTGTGGAATGAACCTGCTAACATAAAATATAATTAGGTGAAGGCATATACCACCGAACCACCAAAGACGATATATGGGAAGGAGATTAGGACATGAATAGTGATAGTACGAAAAAAGAGCTAGATGTGCTGCTGGAAGAAAAAAGAGTTTTCAATCCATCTAAAA
>JAUWGG010000198.1 GCA_030606525.1 Methanobacteriota archaeon
GAAATCAACTATTTTTCCACACATAGCATGGTCATCTGCCAGATGAATCGTCCCATCGGGTCCAACAATCCACCAAAATAGAACGTCCTCGGAATCATTGATTTGGCTGAGTGTTCTAAATGGCCATGATTGTTCGACATAACCAGCTTCAATGCTTATGGCAGCCACCTGTGCAAATCGCTTATTCTCCTCGATAAGATTGTTTTCCATACTCAACCTTTGCTCGTTTAAAGTCCCTCCTAAAATGATTCCACCTGATATGATGGATATAAGTAGCATTATTAAGACGAGTTTTACCACTATGCTTTTTCTACCAGACATAGACCTATTTTATTCCTCCTCTTTCTTCTCGGTGAACACAATTATCCAGTTCGCCAGGTTGTTATGCCGATTCCCAACTCCTCGAATGTGCCCCTGCTCGCCAAAAGAGAAAGCACCGATGAGTGGTGCATCTCCCATCGCCGTCTTGACCAACACGGGCATCTTAGCTCTCTCTTCCTCCGGAATGGCAAGCATCGTTCCTGCGCAATAATCATAAATAGCGAAGCAGACATCCTCTTTAGAGAGCCCTTCGCTTTCTAATGCTCTCGTGGGAGTGGTTAAGCATCGGTTCAAAAGTAACTCCCAATCTCCGCACATCAGCAATACTTCGTCTCCTTCTTCTACATTGGCAAATACTGTAAGGGAGTTGTCTGACGCATTGATTGATAATGGGTGAATAGACACAATATCTTCCTTTCCCCCATTCTTTATAACTTTTGCTAACGGATAGAAAGTTGCCTTACTGAGAACGGACCCACCGGTTTCAAGTTCCTCGGTTACAATACCGCCAGTCCAGGTATTGTAAACCTCCGCTGCCGCGTGATTATCTATTTCGTGGATTATTCTTCCTTCTGCTTTGGTAATAGTGCCTCTGTTTTCAGTCCTCAGATATCCAGCTTCAAATGCACTGCCTACTTTTAAATCGGTATAAATAACTGCTAAGCAGATGCCGTTACTGTAC
This sequence comes from Methanobacteriota archaeon, assembly GCA_030606525.1. Lineage (GTDB taxonomy): Archaea > Thermoplasmatota > Thermoplasmata > JAUWGG01 > JAUWGG01 > JAUWGG01. The sequence continues at coordinate 1,004 of JAUWGG010000198.1, forward strand.
ACACGCTCACTTGAATATTGTTTCCATTTTCCGGTTATGTCATTATCGCCGGAACTACCACCGAACACTGGCACATTGCCACCTATAACTTCTTCGATACCCGCGAGAATATCTTCTTCTTCTCCCGGTGCAGCAGTCATCAAAACAATTTTAGGATGCCCTTCCTCGCCTGCTGCATTGATTGCATCCACAATAGCGGCCTTGCCCGCTTCCCTCGCAGAGGTGAAATCGTCAATGCTAACGCCACCAACGCCAACGGTTATATTTTCGGAAGAAATAGCCATCAAAGCTAATGACCTCTGTCCATCCGCATGAAAACCATCCTTGCTCATAACACCAAGACATGAAGTACCACCATATATCTGAACGTCTCCTAACAGTCTTCTCACTTCACTGAGAACCTTCTCTGAGTCATAGCCAACAGTGGAGAAAAGGAGAACAAATTCTGGTGATTTGCCCTTCAATTGCGTTTTTACTGAAGAAACGGCTTCTTTCACGGCATTGGTTTCATCACCATTAACGCTCCAACCGTAGCCAACGCTTACAATCTCTCCTTTTTCGACGGTTTTCTCCTCTGGAACCACAGGCAGGAGGATTTCGCCTCTTTCTTTGAATACATAACTATAACTACCCAGTATGCCACCAATTACTAACCCCATTACAACAATGCTTAATACAATTTTTCCCGTTTTTGATAGTTTCATTCCTTTTCCTCGCCTCCACAAGGATTGTCCACCTCTTATTGTGTATGTTCTTGTTGCGTTTTGCCTTTACCTTTGCCTTTTTGGCAGCGTGAACCAGAACTTCGACCCTTTTTCCGGTTCGCTTGTAACCCATACCTCGCCGCCATGCAGCTCAACGTATCCCTTAACGATGGCTAAGCCCAGTCCAAGACCGTCCTTTCTGGTCAATGAGGTGTCAACCATATAAAAGCGTTCAAAAACCCAGGGCCTGTGCTCCTCTGGAATCCCCGCGCCTGTATCTGCCACACAAACACGTATGTCCCCTTCTTCCTTCCTGTCTTCAACCACCACGTCTATCCTGCCTTTCTCACCGGTATATTTAATTGCATTCGAGATCAGATTATCAAAAATAGCTGTTATTTTCTGCTTATCGCCCTCGACTTCTATCCCCTCAGGAACAGCAGTAGAACTCGTCTGTTTTTTTGCATCTACCTGCGGTTGAATGCGCTCAAGCACGTCTGTCACGATTTCTGGTATTGACACCTCCTGCAACGCCAGCTCTACCTTCCCGGTC
>JAUWGG010000137.1 GCA_030606525.1 Methanobacteriota archaeon
TATTTAGTTTCTTGCACAAAGATAATACACAATCACAGTGGGGTTGTCGATAAATATATGGGAGACGGAATATTGGCATACTTTGGGTGTTTTAAGCAGAACCAAGATCATGCTGTTGAGGCGGTCGAGACAGCTAAAGAAATACTTAGTACTTCCAATACGTTTTTTGATAATTGGTATAAAAGATTGTTGGCAATCCCAAAAGATAAATACCTAGGAATCGGTATTGGCCTAGCTACCGGTCCTACGCATTGGGATGACATCGGTTCGCCCATGCGAAAGGAATTGACTATTATCGGCACGCATGTCAACCTGGCTTCGCGTTTGCAGTCTATAGCGACATCCGGAGAGATACTGGTCTCCAATATTACCAAGGGTGAGCTGGAGAAAAAGTTCAATTTTGAGAAAATTGCAGCACGTGAAATTTCGAAGGGCATCGAGGGCAATCCTGATGTTTTTCGACTAAAGAATGACTCTGGAAAATAGTCTACTGACCGTAGAGATCTTTTGTCTCGATCTCCACTTATGAGCGTTCTGCCCAGATAGTTGCAAAGAACGAATTGGACAACGAAGAAGTGTAGTAATGAACCACAGTTGATACCATTCTACCTCCACCCCCTGCGGTTGCGGGAGGGGTGGGAGATCTACTGTGTTTCAATTCTCTCTTAAAAGGAGGTGCAAAGTGGCATCAAGAAAACACAAAAAGGCGCAAAGATATGAGAAGCAGAAGGCCAAAAAACATAGAGCCCAACATGTTGGCGGTCCTGGAAAACCTGACTACCAAAGGGGAAATGTAAAAGGAGAGGTGAAGAATTGGAAACGGCCTGTGGATAGCGGTGTTATAAGGCAGGCTAAGGAAAAGAGTATAAAAGAGATAGAAAGCATGAGTGGATTCACCGGACCTGCCATAGAGACTGCTAAGAAATATGGCATAAAACTGTTTCAGCGAGGCAAGAAGCTTTAGGGGAGCATGCAGTGAATTGTCTCTACTACGGCGACAACCTTGATATCCTTCGAGAACACATACCTGATGAAAGTGTTGATCTAATCTATCTCAAGCCACACCCACAACTAAACGTTGTGTTCCTTGCCTAGCAGGAGCCTGATATGCATCTGAAGGCCGAGCTATTAAGAAAAACAACAATAGCTATTTCACTCCTCATTCTTACTATGTTCACCTGCTCCGCCTATTCCCTCGCCGAAATCAGAATATTCTTCTCCCCCAACGGCGCCAGGACCATAGAACTTGAATAACTGGTGAGTTCATTCCTATAACATCAAGAGTACCTAGTGACTTCCAATGAATAAGAAAACCACTCGGCCAAAACCTGGGGACCTTCTTTATAAGAATCTATTTGTTAAACGAGACCGAACTGCTGCCCTTGAGTTAGTGTCAGAAGGACTACAGGCTTTTACTCAAAATGCAAGTTCGTTGCTGCAAGAAGCCAAAATCTTGGTTGACAATAAGAAATTCGCACGAGCAAGGTTTCTAGACGCTACGGCAGATGAGGAAATGGCAAAGTCGTATATAATGCTCGATGCATGTCGGTTGGATTTTGCCTCAAAAAAGAGTTGTTTAAAATGTCTCTGTCGCGCATTTTACAGTCATGTCGAAAAACACGCTTATAATGAAGTCATTCGACACGGTAGTGTTCTTCATGATATGACTCAGGTCCGACAGCTTTTCCATGATGAGCTAGTACGTTGGTGGCCAGGAGAAGTAGAATCTGGTGAGCCCGACATGCCGCATGATACCTATTTCGCACGTGAGCTTCCTTTGTACGTAGACTTTATAGACTATGACCAGAGTTGGGTGGTGCCATCGGATCGCTTATCAGCTATGTATTTTCAACATAAATTGGGTCACAGTGTACTCTCGGAGTCCAGCAAGGCTCTAAAGAGAATCTTGTACACGCTTAATAAAGGCCTATACAAACCAGAGGTCTTGAACATTCTGAATGAAGGCTTTTGTAGGCACTACATAAATGAGAGTACATCTCTTAGCCAATTATCTTCTTTGTATGAAATGATAGCAGAGAAGATCCAAAATAATTTTGGCATCCATAAGAGCAAGTTTGACAATTCGGCCCTTAAAGAGTGGCCGCTTTATCACTTTCTGCAGATCGAACCAAGATAAAGGCGATAGCTATGAGTAGGATCTATATTCCTGCAAATAAAGCAGAGGACTGGAAATGGCTTCTGGCAAAACCTGATAAGCATTGGAAAGCAGGTCATTCGGCCATGGCACTGGCGCATAGTTGGCAGGAAGCTGATGATTTTCCAGAGAATGTGAAGAAAGTATTTAGAAGATCGGGGATAGCGTTATTTGAGAATATTGAATTGCTGTTGGCTTTTCCTGAATACACGGTAGACCTTCCAGGTGGCAAACGTCCTTCTCAAAACGACATCTTTATTCTAGCCAAGGGGGATAGCCAACTGATATCAATAATGGTGGAAGGAAAGGTATCGGAACCCTTTGGCGATACTGTTGCGAAATGGAAACAAAACAGTAGCCAAGGAAAACGCTGCAGGTTGGAATCTTTACTTAAGACACTGGCCCTGGAGAAACACAGGCCAATTGATAATATTGCTTATCAACTTCTGCACAGGACCGCTTCTGCGATAATCGAGGCAAGAAACTTCAAAGCAGAAAATGCTCTGATGCTGGTTCATTCCTTCAGCCAATCCAACGAACGCTTTGAGGATTATAGTCGGTTTCTAGCCCTATTTGACTTGGAAGCAAAACCGGATTCCCTGGTGTTCGCCAAGAATATTGATGGAATTAATCTGTATTTCTGTTGGGTAAAAGGAAATAGCAGGTATTTAGAACCAGAGGAAACAAAGGTAGTGGAAACAACTACTTGGGGTCCATTCATCAGTCGAAAAATCGCCGTTAATTGGCCAGAGTACGGAATGTCAAAGAAAAAACATGAAGATTGGCTTCAAAGATTAGAAACATCTTTACAGCACAATAAGAAATTCAGCCATTGGCTAAAAAACGCATTGCAAGAAGGAAAAAGGCTCAAACTGAAGGCCCGGATCTATGGAATACCCCAGAGAATAAGACTCCTTGATATTCATGACGCAACTGCTCAAATCGTAGACGAGATCACTGAATGCTTATTTCCTAGAGAAGAAGGCAAACCTACTCCCCAAGTTCAAGACAGGCATTTCTGGAAGATAGAGGGCGAGAAGTTTATCAGTAGTGAGGAAAGGGTTGAGGTGGAGACAGAACAATTCTAACAGGGCTGGCAAAGCCAACATAATAACTGGACCGATTCTAGGGGGGCAGGTCATTGGTGTAATTCACTAAGAATTTTGCTATGGTGAGATTCCCTCTTTGCCATTTTAACCTTTCTCATGTTGCCACCTATTACGGTGCACCCATATTTGATATTTTCTGTCTAGGGCTTTCCAGAGTTAGGAATTTGGCCAGAACGTAGCAAGGCGGGATACCCACTGTCAGGCGACCCTATAGGCAAAGCATTTTAGGAAGGCCGGTTTTAATCCGGTCATGCCCCACTTCCCCCCAGAATCCAGTTCACTGTTAATTCTATCTCTTTGAAAAAATC
>JAUWGG010000007.1 GCA_030606525.1 Methanobacteriota archaeon
GATATTGTATCTTTCCAGGTTGACACTAATTCGTACTATGATTATAATGGTTTAGGGAGTACCTTTGACATGAATGTGCTTTTTGAAATCTATTTTCCTTCACCTAGTCCTACTATTTATATAGATGAAATCATTTTATTAAATGGGCTTGACAGTGACAGTGATGGTTTGATCGACATTGAAGAAACTGATATTTATGGCACGGATCCAAACAACCCCGACACTGACGGTGATGGTATGCCGGACGGTTGGGAAGTTCAATATAGTCTTAAGCCTTTGGACTCAAGTGATGATGTTGGAGACCCAGATGATGATGGTTTGCCTAATCTGGGTGAATATAACCATGGGACTGACCCCCAAGATTCAGACACGGATGATGATGGGTTGAGTGATAAAGTTGAGATTGATGGTTGGGAGATTTATGTGGATGATATCAATGGGTATAGGTGGTTTCCTACAGTCTACTCCAGCCCCCATACCCCAAATTCAGATAAAGATAGTCTAAGTGATAAACAAGAACACGATAACTCACAATGGCCAAGTCCTGTATTTAGCGATCCGGAAAAGGAAGACACTGATGGTGACGGATTATGGGATGGATCGACAAAAACTGTAGATGGTCTTCAACATATTGGAGAAGATATTAAAGGTACGAGTCCATGGAAGGCTGATACTGATGGCGATAGATTAGCTGATGGATGGGATGATGTGAATAGAGATGGAGTTCGACAGACAGACGAAGAAAAAGGTGAATTACAGTATGGGACGGATCCTAATAATTCTGATAGCGATGGCGATAGTCTAAATGATAGAGAAGAGATTATTACTCATGGTACTGATCCTTTGAAAAAGGATACAGACGATGACAAGTTAAGTGATGATGAGGAGACCAATACATATGGTACTGATCCAACTAAGCCCGATACTGATACTGATTCATTTAGTGACTTCTCAGAGATATATGGGTTTAACACAGATCCTTGTGATAGTGATCTAGATACTGATAGCGACTGCATGCCTGATGACTACGAATACGAATGCGGAATTGTTAAAGATGGTTGGCAGAATCCAAACATACATAACAATAGGTATGCTGTGTTAATTGTAGGTGGTGACTATAAGAATAAAAACTATGCGGCATTCTGGAATGACCTCATATTTATGTACGATATTTTGGTAGATGAGTACGGATATGTCGATGATCAACTAAAGGGTTTTAGTCCTGCAACAGATCATATCGCTGTGATATACGCAGATGGAAACGTACCATCAACGACTAACTGCATCGATTGGACTCTTATTCATGATGAGAAAGACATCATTGATTACAGTGCGACAAAATCGAACATATCATCAGTATTTACAGAGCTCGGCGATGTGATGGGATCGAATGATTTTTTGTTCGTATACTTCAACGACCACGGAACTAATTATGATGAGAACAATAATGTAGATCTCACACATAGATATTTCTCGTTATGGGATTTTGATCTTTCTGATGGTGTAAAACCGCGAATCCGAGATGATGACTTTGCTATAAATTATGTCGGTAAAATAACAAAATATGCAAGGGAGGTTTTTGTCATAGAAGCGTGCAAGAGTGGGGGATTTACAGATGATTTGAGTAAATCCGACCGAGTAATAATTACTTCATGTACAAAAATGGAGTACTCAACACCTGGTGATGGTTATGCTGCCGACCGAAAAAATGCTCCTTCGATTTATGCTCCACCATCAAACGATTACGGTGAGTTTACATATCATCTCCAGTGTGCTCTTTATAAGCGATTCCCGAATGGTACAGCAGTAAACGCGGATTCAAATGGCGAGGGTTATGTGTCAATGGTAGAAGCATTTAACTATGCAGCATCCCACGACAGCCTTGATGGGCAATTATGTGATCCCAATCATCCTATGTTTGGGAATAATGATATAGAAACACCGCAATACGATGATAATGGGGATGGTTTTTCGTACCAATATAGAGACGCGAATGGTACACTTCAAGGATTGCTTCCATATGAAGGTGATGGATCTCTAGGTTGTTCGACATTTCTATGAATGGCGATAAAATGAAAAAAAGATTATTTAAAAAAAATAGGAGGGCAATGAGAGGATTAAAATGCCTCATTTTAGTAGCAGTAGTAATTGGGACACTTATTGCCCAAACTCCTAAAGTTTCTAGCGAGCATCAGGATTGGTCCACAGGTATGTGTCTCGATCCTAATGGGTCGATCGCTAAATATCCTATTATTCGTATTGATTCTGATAACGACATTCATATTTTTTGGAATGATCTTGGTAATTTATATTATAAAAAGTTAGATTGCGAGAGGAATACTGTAGTAAACAAAACACTGCTTATAAAAAACACTACTCTACCCTCATCAGTTGCAATAGACTCTAAGAATAATATCCACATTGTAGGTTCTACCTACAATGGCCTCTCATACTGGAAATTAAATAGTAATGGAAGCATTCTAATTAATGAAGAGCTAATAAATTCGAGTGCAAAGACAGGGGAGATATTTATAGATTTGTTCGATCACCTCTACATCACATGGAAGGACTCTAAATATATATACTGCACAAAATTAGATAATAATGGTACTCCTTTAATTGATGCCTTTAACATTTTATCAGAACATTTCGTTATAGGAAATCTGGTAGATGATAATAATGATATTAATATAATTTCGTGCAATAATAAAAGTGGGAATTTTGAAATTTACTATAGAAAATTAGACGACGAATTGAAGCTATTAATTAGCAATACACAAATTACTTCTAGCCATACAGATAAACAAGTTGCGACTAGTACTATCGATTTAGACAATTCTATTCATATAGTGTGGAATGATGATAAGAAGGGGTATGACGAAATATATTATATGAAAATTAACAATGACGGGGGCATTCTGAGGAACGAGACAAGAATGACTTTCACCTCTTCAGAGAAAAGAGTTCCAATAATTACCTCTGATCTAAACAACGATATGCATTTGCTCTGGGTAGATGATAGAAATGGACTCGAAGAGATTTTCTATAAAAAACTGGATAAATGGGGAAATATACTTATCAACGACACTAGGTTTATCTATGGGATTGAAGCTTGTAGAAATCCTTCAGTAGCGATTGATTTGCAAAACAATATCAACGTTGTCCATAGGTATGGTCCAGGGGGCTATAGTGGAAGTAGAATCTTCTATAAATGGGGAATCCCCGACCTTAAAGTATCAAAATTTACTTTCTCGAAAGATAGTCCTCTGGTGGGTGAACCTGTTTTGATTAATGCCACCATCATCAACTTTGGGATGATTAATACACCTTTGTTTACAGTAGGATTCTATTTTGATGATATATTAGTTAGTGAGGTAAATGTCTCAATCGCTGCTTGCTCAGCGGAAATAGTCTCTATTAATTGGTCAGCGAAAGCAGGAAATTATTTGATGAAAGTATTGGTAGACATAGATAACGATGTCAATGAATGTAATGAGACAAACAATGAGGCGACGGGGATGATTAGAGTGAAAGAAGAGATTTCCAATGATTACCTTTTACTCATTACAGTTATGATCATTGTTATATCTACAATGGTTATACTAACTTTTATCTGGAAGAAACTTAGTATAAAGTAATTCCATCAAGACTCTAACTTTCTTCACTTGCGATGGCCTGCTCCCATAGTTAGTGACCTAAAGAAGGAAGATGGTGATGGTATGTTTAGTCAGTGGTATGCCACGCAATATATTAATATTGAGACTATAATCGGCGATATAAAGTGGCATTTCAATATGGGTTCAACATATCTTGGAGAGTGTCATGTTGGTCAGTAAAAAGGACAAGAAAATGAAAAAAATCATCTTGATTGTCGGAGTTGTTGCTGTTGCGATAACATTGATAGTTTTAGCATACTTTTTAATTATAGAATCATCTACTCCCTGGGGATGGTCAGAAGACATGGATTTGACTCCCAATATGAAATATTCACAGAGTCCAGATATTGCTGTAGATTCAGAAAATAATCTTTATGTAGTTTGGATGGAAGGGCGATTTTTGGGAACTGGGTCTAAAGGGAAACTGTATTATCTGAAGATTGAAACTAACGGGAATATTCGATTTAACAATACTCCTTTAATAGAGAATATTACTTCATACGATTCATCCATTGCTCTTGACTCACAGGACAATATGCATCTCGTGGTAGTTACTACTGAGGGATTGAACTATCTAAAAATTGATAAAAATAGGTATATCATAACCAAGAAGCTAATATCTCAAAATGGTACAGTATATGATAAGTCTGTTGCAATTGATGGAAGCGATAGGGCATATGTAGTCTGGGCAAATACATATGAAGAGGTCGATGAAACTAATTTCCATATATGGTCCACTGACATATACTTCACTAAAATAGATGTAGATGGAACATTTTTAATTAAAGATAAACATATAGATTACATCCTCTCAACTATCTCTCCACCAATAATTAAAATGGACTCAGAAAATAACATCCATCTAGCATGGGCAAAGGGCGAAGGAAATGATACGGGAGTTTATTATAAAAAAATAGATTGGGAAGGAGATACTTTAATTAATAATACAAGAATCTCTGACCCAAACTTCCCAGATTGCTATAAACCTGCTATTACAAGAGATTCAAATGATAACATATACATAACTTGGAAGGTTGACAATAGACTTTCTGGAGAAGATGAAGTTTATTATAGAAAGTTGAATGATAATGGGGAAGCATTGATTAATCCCGTCAAGCTATCCCCAAGTGGGGTTGGAGGAGCCATATACGGTCCTGATATGGCAATAGATTCAAATGATCAAATACATGTGATATATGCGAGATGGTCTCAAACTGGATATGGGCTCTATTATGTGAGTTTTGATAGCAATGGAAATATCTTAGTTAACAATTTAGAATTATCTTCTGCTGAAGAATCCAGTGATCCAGTAATTGCAGTTGATTCAAATAATAATATTCATGTGGTTTGGCGGAGGGGAACAGAAAGGGGACTTTTCGACCCAAGCATATATTACAAACATAGCGGGATTGAAGACTGGTTTCAAGTTGTCTTAACTTATATCTTACTGCCAATGGCTGCTATAGTTGTAATTATCCTTACTGCATACATGTGGAATAAACAGCGAAGCAAACCCGTTTAGAACTAGTTGAAGTCATCACTTCCATGAGCAACATTTATATCCATTTATTGTATGTGGAAGTAACATGACTGATGAGCAGAGAGCGCCAGCATCGCCGTTAGGCGGTAGTTCGTTTCTACTTATAATAATGTTCGTATTCGTGATGATGATAATGTTCGATAATAATTTGCGCATGGCTACAGCTGAGATGGTTGGTTGGATTTTAGATCCATTGATAGGTTTTAATGGTACTTATCCGATCTTAACACTTCTTTGTGCTGGAATCATCATGACGGGAATAAGCACACTCCTTCGACATTTCAATACAGATTGGGTGGAGACAGCAAGATCCCAAAAGATCATGGGTGTATTCAATAAAGAATTGAGGAAAGCACAAATGAACCAGAACGCCAATAAGATAAAGAAACTAAAAGAAATTCAGCCTGAAATGATGCAGAAACAAATGAAAACATCAAAGAGCCAAATGAAGCTCATGCCTGTGACCATGCTAATAGTGATCCCAATATTTGCATGGATTGGCTGGTATTTTATTCCAGGCTTATCGAGCAAAATAATCTCTGTGCCTTGGGCATTCAATGTGAGCTTGACAAGCGTTACCGTTTTATGGCATTGGATCCTGCTTTATTCTATGTTTTCTATTCCCTTTCAGCAGGTACTCCAAGGATGTTTGAAACTTTTTACCTTTAAAAGGAAGTTGGACGCTCTGGAATTCACTGGAGATTAAATGTTAATCACTATAAGCGGTCTTCCAGGCAGTGGGACAACCACGATAGCGAATCTTTTATCTAAAGCACTTAATTTAAAATTGATCTCTTCTGGAGAAATATTTAGGGAGTTAGCAATAAAAAAAGGGATCAGCTTGGAAGAATTTGGTGAACTGGCAGAAACAAATTCAGAGATCGATAAAGAATTGGATGATAATATTCTAAAGATGGTGAAGGAGAAAAGCATCGTCGAAGGTAGATTAACAGGTTTCATGTTTCATAAAAATAACATTCAGGCTTTCAAGATATGGATCGATGCACCACTGGAGATCAGGGCAAAGAGGGTTGCTGATCGGGAAGGTAAATCGGTAAAACAAACCAAAAAAGAAATTAAGAAAAGGGAAAGATGCGAACTAAATCGATATAAAAAGATATATGGCATAGACTTGAGGGAAAAAAGCATCTACGATCTGGTCATCAATTCAAAAGATAAAAAGCCGGAAAAGATCCTTGACATTATTCTAAATAAAATAAAGTGATGAAATGGTTAAAAGATTGGTCTCAGTCAGCATTCCTTCAAGTAGATATGGGAAAGAACCTAAAATGAGGAGCATAGAAGAACTTCTCAACCTCGGCGTCATCAATCTGGATAAGCCTAGAGGACCAACTTCCCATCAGGTAAGCTCATGGGTCAAAGATATATTGAACATAGAAAAAGCGGGGCACAGCGGCACCTTAGATCCAAAGGTTACAGGTGTGCTGCCCATAGCCCTTAACAGTGCAACTAAAGCATTGGATGTTCTTTTGCTCGGTAAAAAGGAATATGTAGGGGTCATGCGCACCCACCAGCTCATTGATGAGAAAAAAATATTGAAGATGTTCAAAGAATTTGAGGGAGAGCTATATCAAACTCCACCGTTAAGATCTGCGGTCAAAAGGCAGTTAAGGAAAAGAACTATTTACAGATTAGAGGTAATTGAGATCGATAAAAGGGATGTGCTGTTCAAAGCGCTGTGTGAACCTGGCACTTACATGAGAACACTGTGTTATGACATAGGTGAAGCTTTAGGCATTGGTGCGCACATGCAGGAGCTGAGACGAACAAGAAGCGGACCGTTCATAGAAAAGGACTCGCACACACTCCATGAACTGAAGGATGCGTTCGTTTATTGGAAGGAGAATGATGAAGAAGTAGAATTAAGGAAGATCATTTTACCCATGGAAGAGATGTTCAAGGATATGCCAAAGATCGTGGTCAAGCATTCAGCTGTTGATGCGATCTGTCATGGTGCGAACCTTGCTATTCCCGGTATCATACAAACAACAGAGCGCATAAAAAAGGGGGATGTCGTATCATTAACTACCGAGAAAGGAGAAGGAATAGCCATTGGACAAGCGCTTATGACCTCATCAGAAATGTTAAAGAATAAAACCGGTACAGCGATAAAGACAATGCGCGTTCTGATGGAACCTGGAACATACCCAAAAATGTGGAAGACTAAACAATAATACGTAAGGTTTAATATTGGTTATACATTCAGTCTGATAGAGGATTATAAGGTAAATAAGAATTATAAATTCAAAGGTGAGTGTATTGAGCAGCGTTGGGGCATTCCTCCGTTTTGCATTAGGAAGTATATTCAGAAATAGACGACGGGCATTATCGGCAATGATCGGGATAATCCTTGCTGTAACTCTGATAGCTGGAGAGAACATAGCTATCGACACAACTGCTTCATCAGCGCTAATGAACATCCTTGAGGCAGTCCAAGTGGATTTTATGGCAAGCGCTTCCTCTTCGGATTACGTAAATGTAACATCGACCATAGCAAAGGTTGAAAATGTAAAGTATGTTGAGCCGATCTACGAGATCGGATATGTGGAAGTAGGTGCTGATGTTAATTCGACCGACCACTACGCAAACATTGTAGGCACCCGCCCTGAATTTGAAGTGGTAATGGATAAGCTTGACATTACCGGCACTTTTACGTTGGAAAATGGTACTGCTGTGTTAAGCAGTAATATTGCCAACAGTGTGGGAGTGGGCATTGGAGATACCATATGTTTAAGCAACACGATCAGAACCTTTGAAAATGAAGTGTGGCGAAATCGCACTTATTCTTTAAATCTTACTGTTTCAGGTATAGTAAATATCAAAGAGGAATCTTCTTATGAAGGAGATATATATTTTTGGACCCCGATCACTTCTCAGACCGTCTTTGTAAGCATATATGAAGCATCATCTATCGAAGAGAAATTGAATCTCACATTTCATCCATGGGTAAACAACAGTCATTACATGAGTGGAGCAAAAATACAGTATTTTATATGGATAGATCGTGATAAATTGATAGACATAAACGATCTAGAAGGTTCTAAGACATCAATAAGGCAAGTGAAAAAGAGGATAGAATTGAGTGGGGCACAATATGGTGTCTCTGTGTATGGCAGTGATCTGGAAATGGCGATTAATTCGTATTCCAACAGAATGGTTTCTTTCAGACTTATCATGCTCGCCCTTTCTCTTCCTGTAATCGCTCTCGGTTTCTATCTCGGCATATTGGGTGTAGAATTGGGAATGAATGAAAGACGGCGTGAGATAGGGATATTGAAATCCAGGGGAGTGAGTAACAAACAAATTCTTTTGATGCTGCTCTTCGAATCGATAATACTTGGAGTAATTGCTGGTATCATTGGACTGCTGTGCGGTTTATTATCAAGTAGATTTTTCCTTGGATTGGGTGGACAGGAGATAGGTCTTTTCGACATCGCAGTCTCAAATGCATCCATAACGATCAGCATCTTGCTTGCAATCATATTGATGCTGATAGCTGTGGTAAGACCTGCCCGCAGAATATCAAAAATACCGATCGTGGAGGCACTGCATCATTATTCAAAGGAAGAAGTGAAAAAGCGATATAAACCTACGAGGGACATAATAATGATCTTGATCGCCTCATTAACATATTTCTTCATGGTCACTTTTGACCCATCTACATTCTTTTCAGGATCTTTTACATTTTTGACCTTAATAGCTCTCATATTCTTTATGCTTGCACCTATCCTGATCCCGTTTTCTCCATTTTTCTTGATCTTCGGGTTGACGAGATTGCTGACCAGGAGCACCAACAAGATTTACAGTGCCGTATCCCATGCAACAAAATTTTTCACCAAAGATATGTGGCATATAGTTAATAAAAACCTTGCAAGAAATCCTAAGAGGGCTTCTAGAGTATGTGTGATCATATCCCTTGCCTTGGCATTTGGGATATTCACAATGACCTTCATGGACACAAGCATAGCATTTGAAGAGAGAAAAATTAGAGCGGAGATAGGCAGTGACATTCACATTATAAGTTATACTGAAAATATGAGTTTCGAACGAAAACTCTCGGCAATCGATGGAGTGGATATGGTAGCATCTGCAAGTTTTACCTCCTGTAATGTAGGTAGTGAGTATGCTAGCATTTCCGCCTTCAACTCATCTGCGTACTGCGAGATCGTTGATTTAGAGGATTATTACTTTATTGAGGGAAACCCAGGGGTTTTAACCACTTTGGCGGATGGGGAAAATGCTGTGATTAACAAGCGTCTGGCAGATGAATATGGGTTTAATGTGGGAGATATGTTGCCTGTGCAGGTTTATCATTATGAGGGTTTTGCGGAGGGTACAACTCATACATTCAATTACCAAATAACAGGCATAGTGAAATATCTACCAGGTTTACAATTATGGGGTTATGGTGTGTATGGAGACAATATGGTTTTTGTTGATCTCTCAAGGATAAATGTTACATTGTTCGATCACGGGGAAAGCTGTTTCCTTGTAAAAGTGAAGAACGGATTTTCGCATGAAGAAATTGCAAATGATATCGAAAATCTGTATCCAAATGAGGCGAGTGATATAAAGGTATTCCAGGTAGAGTTTGATAGGGTAAAAAATGACCCAATGTTTAGTGCATTCCTATACTTTTTAACGGTGGAATATGCATTCGTACTTCTGATAGCTACGGTGGGAATTGGTTTGATAATGTTCGTTGCAGCGAGGGAGCGAGAACAAGAGATAGCTAACATCATTGCTCGTGGCGCTTCTACTAAACAAATCTTTTCTTTATTCTTAGGGGAGGGGCTTACTATAATGCTAATTGGCATTCTAATAGGCAGTGGTACCGGGCTTCTTACAGCGTATGCTTTCAATGAGATGATATCTATCGACCCTTACCAACTTGTTGAGCGCACCTTGATTTTATCACCCTCTCTTGCTCTTCTCATTTTTGCATCAATAATCGCATTGATATTTACGATAACGATGGTGTCATTGCAAGCTGCACGTATAAAACTGCATCAAGCATTGAGGATAAGAGGTGGTTGAAATGTCGATAGTAGTGAAAGATCTAATTAGGGTATATAGAACTGGAAAATCCGAGGTCATAGCACTTAGAGGATTAAATTTAGATGTGAAGGCAGGGGAAATTGTCGCCATAATGGGTCCATCAGGCTGTGGGAAGACCACACTGCTGAATATGATAGGAGGATTGGACCGTCCTACTGCAGGCTCAATTCTCGTTGATGGTAAAGACATAACTCAATTCTCTGAAAACGAGTTGGTAGAATTCAGACGTAGAAATGTTGGCTATGTTTTTCAATTCTTCAATCTTGTTCCCACCCTCACCGCCGAGGAGAATATAGAGCTGCCAATGCAGTTAGCAGGCACGTCCCATGCTAAAAGAAAAGAGAGGGTTGGAGAGCTTCTTGATATTATAGATCTGCATGAAAGAAAACATCATAAGCCAGATGAGTTGAGCGGTGGTGAGCAGCAAAGGGTTGCGATCGCTGTTGCTTTGGCAAATGACCCTGAGATCATACTTGCAGATGAACCAACAGGCGAATTAGACACAAAAACAGGCAAAGAGGTGCTCCAACTTTTCCATACCCTAGGACGTGAATTTGGAAAGACCGAGATAATAGTTACCCATGACCAGCGCATATCTCCACTTGCAGATCGCACCCTTACGATCGAAGATGGTTTGATCATTAAATAACTGATATCAAAGATTAATAACTCTTAAATATCAATATAGATTATCTATTTTTACGCCGAGGTGGCTCAGTCTGGTAAAGCGCGAGCCTGGAATTTAACCAAAGGAACCAATAATAGAAAGCTCGTGATGCTCACGCGTCTCGGGAGTTCAAATAGCCTTTTTGTGCTGGACAAAAACCCTAGGGAAAAAACCAGCACTAGGGTTTTGAAAATCTCCCCCTCGGCGCTTCATTGTTTTTTGCTGGGATCGAACATTTCTTCAAGTTTCTTCTTTTTCTTTGGCAATTTATGATAATATTTTGAGTAGAAATCTTTCATGTATATCGAAGAGAGGAAGGCTCCGCTCATCGCAAACAATGGATCGCAATTTCTATGAGTGCTGTCCAATCTATATGCTTCAATTACGGTTAAAAAGGCTCGCCCGAAGGCGACACGTACATCTTTTATATCTTCCTCTGCCGCTTCTTCCTCCGACATGTGAACACTCCTCATCAAATTATTAGTTAATAAGTGAATAGGTTAGAAAAATGAACCGTTAATTACACATCTCATTCACAATCTCAGCCATCTTGGAGGTTATGGTTTCTATGGGATGTGAATTATCCGCGATAACAACCAGGAGGTTCCTTCTACCCGCTCCCATCAATATGATATTCCCATCGTTGGAATGCAAGATTATATTTTCCAACTCACTCATTTTCAATTCGGTGTTTATTGTTTTAGCAGCACCCATAACTGTAGCGCACATGATCGCAAACGATTCGTTTGCGACATCTTCAGGACAATCAGATGCAACAACTACCCCATCCCGACTTATCACAGCTGAGCCTGAAACCCTAGAATTCTTCCGCAATCTATCTAATAACTCATCCATATCCATCCTAATCACTCCTCAAATCTATGACCTCGATCTCAAATACGCACTTATTGCCGCCAGAGGATTCGCATTTCACTTCTTTGCAATACACCTTTCTTCGGAGGTAGGTTTCATAGATCTTGGAAATTATCCCTCTGAGCCGGTGACATGTTGGGACGTCGCTTTTACTCTTTTCTATCGAGCCTTTCACTACAGCTTTATCCTTCTCGAATGAAATATCATCTACCCATCCTCTGCCCTTAAGCAATTTTTTGGAGGTTACAAAAAGATCTTCACCGCTCTTGGAGACTATATCTGTTATTTCCCTGCCAATGATTTTCCCTTCCCTGTAGAAAAGACCGTAACATGCCTGGGACATCACACCTTCGTACAGTTCCCTGATATCTCCAACTTCCGATTGTGAGATTTTAACGAACCTCATGATATTCACCCATGCGCATTCATTAATAATTAATAAACCTTTTTATAAAGGATCAACTCTTTGCTTCTGTGCAGCGCCTGCATAACAATTCGCCATCCACATCATTTAATTGATCTGAGAATGCCTTGCAGTTCTCACAGTAGCCGCTTATTTTTTCTTCTATTCTATCTACATATCTACTAATTCTTGCATATTCTTGTATTATCTCGATCAACTGAGGAGATATCTTTAGAATGTCTTTTTCAGTTACTATTCCAATCAATATGGAATCTTCAACAACTGGTAATCGTCGTATTTGCAGCGATGCCATTTGCTTGGCAGCATCGTTGATGTCCATGTGTGGATGTACACATACAACAGGCGAGCTCATTATTTCTTCGATCATGACCTCATCAGGTTCGAGTTTCTGTGCAACCACTTTTGTTAAAATATCTCTTTCAGTAACAATACCAATCGGCGCTTTGCTCTTCACGATTATCAGGCTTCCTACACCGTGTTTTTTCATTAAACTAGCAGCTTCGCTGACCTTGATGGTTGGCGGTGCAGTTGCAGGCTTCTTCGACATTATCTCGAACACAGGCACTCCTTTCATCTTTCTTCCTCTGTTGGCTACTGTTTTATATCTTCTTTCTACTGTATATTATCATAGGTGTAGTGACATACTCCCACCCCTAAAGGATGTGCGCGTCCTAATTCATCCACCAGACTCGATCTCCTCTTGCGAGGGTTACGGAGGTCTTGATGTCCAAAGGCGTGTATTCGGGCGTGCCCCGCCCTATGAAAGTGACATAGGTTAGTCTGGATATATATCTTTCTATGGGGTCGGTGAAAGTGCTCGCTCTCATCCCACCGCCAAAGCATGTGGGATTCCCCGCTCAGATCTGTTAAAGGTTTAGCATTTCTGTTTTTAAAAAAAGGAAACAAAAGAAATAAATGCTTGATTAAACTGCACAAAAGTCTCCGCTACGGCAAGAAATTTCTCAAAAACCTTTTTTCTTTTTTCTTATTCTTTGAGTGTGTTGAAGATTATCACGCTAACTTGATTAAACTGTATAACCATATGCTAATAGAGGTATAAGATGAATTATGAAGAATTGGAAAAGAAACTTGATAT
>JAUWGG010000234.1 GCA_030606525.1 Methanobacteriota archaeon
ATTAGAGAAACCGATGAAGGAAATTTCGTAAAGAGTTATCCTGGATCAATTTTTACCTACTTTTTTGCATCTTTATGGATTAATACCAAAACTTTAGGCACTGACGCATGTAGTTCAGCAGTAAATTGGTATGAGAATTCCAAAAAAGCCATTCTATCCAGCCGTAATTATTGCATAGCCAACAGGAATTTTTCAACATTCGGGAAGAATTCTTGGGGTCTTACAGCCTGTGAAGGAGCAGATGATGCATACAGAGCCTATGGGGCTCGACCATGTGCTCTTAACTTCAATTCACAGGTAGAGGAAGATGGGACAATTGCTCCTTACGGTGCAGGAAGTGTAATTACTTTCGGAAATGAAATAGCTAACTATTCTGTTTCTGCATTAAAACACTATTATCAAAACACCTCCCTTTGGAGGCACCGCTTCGGTCTAGCTGATGCCTATAATTTAAATATTTCTAAAGTGGATGGGATTAATGGTAGTAATATCATACGACACACAGGAAGCTGGTACAATCATGTAAGTTTCGCCATCGACAATGGTCCATTGCTGATTGCTATTGAGAATTATCAATCTGGGCTTATTTGGAATTTGATAGGGCGAAATAGATATATTCGCTCTGCCATAGATAAAGTTTATAGGATATACACCCGTGAATGTGAATATCCAGATGAATATACTGTAGGACAAATGATAAGGAGATCTGGAGCTTCTGGATTAAAAGTTCATGGACAATTTGGTTGTGAAGGACATTATCCATGGTCTGCAAAAGAAGGGTATGTTAAATACAACACTACTGAGTTGTCCAGTGCTGAACATATTTACTTAGTTTTGAGGTATAGTAAGCACAGCCCATCTAGAACATCCATTGAAATATTCTTGGATGAAGAGACCGATCCTAGAGCAACCATCTTTCCTGAAAATCAAGGGAGTTGGAATAAGTTTGCCGAAACCTATCCTATTGATCTTGGGCTGATAACTAACGGCACTCATACAATTAATTTTTCGACCAGTGGGCAGCGATATGGCGTTGCAGATTTGGATAAGTTTACATACTATTATCTCAGCAAGTGAAATACTTATCTCGGGGAGACTATAGGGATGCCACGCAATTTGTGTTGTGCCATTTTGCCAGTACCCTTTAAGGAGGGGTAGTTGCATTAAGCTCCTCCATAATCTTTAAGCATTATGGTTGAGTTATTACGCATCCAATAGCGATTATCGTTCTCATTATCGCTTACCACAGGGGTTCTATCTACTTGTTCACCTTCTGCATTTCTTAGGATTATCGCTTCTTCGCTATTGTCAAGCCACCGATAATGAGGGGTGTATGTACAATAGGCTCCAGGGTAGAGGATAGTGCCTTCGGCTATCCAGTCCGTTGCTGTTATGCCGTGGGTAGACTCAAAAGTCCAATTTCCTATGTCCACGCTTTCATTTGATGGGTTGTGAATGGTAAACCATTCATTGCCGTCATCGCTTCCCGCTGGGTTTTGGTCGAAGGCGTATATTATTACATCTGAGGTGGCGGATGGAGTGGTTGGTAAAGCCATGCCTGTGAAGAGAAGTATTAAAGCGATTCCTAATAATAGCCCTTGGTTTTTGGTCATTGTTACTGAGTTACACAAGTTCAATAAAAATGATTCACGTGAAAAATAGAAAAGCTTTTATAAGCCTATATACATAGTGACTTTGGGCTACAAAAATGTCGAA
>JAUWGG010000005.1 GCA_030606525.1 Methanobacteriota archaeon
TATCGAGGATTTGAACATAAAAAATATGGTTAGAAATCATTACCTATCCCAATCAATAAACGATGTGGCTTGGCGAAAGTTCGCACAAATGCTATCTTATAAGGCTGAAAGTGCTAATAAATTAGTAGTGCGAGTTGACCCCAAGAACACGTCAAAAGAAAAGAATTATGGTAAATTAGACCGTGATTATAATGCCTCACTGAACATCCTACAGCGAGGCTTGTCGGGGCAGGGATTGCCCTTAGTGCCTGTGGAGATTGAGCCTCTACGAGAGCTTATACAAGTTCCCGCAAGCTCGATTGTTGAAGCAGGAAGCCCACAGGCTTTAGCCGTTGGGTAGTTCACAGAGTGCAAATGGTATCCTACATGCCCGATGAAAAGATTATTTGAAGGAGGAAAATTGAGTAGAGAATGGGTCGAACTATATTGCAAAGGTGATTGGGAAAGTTGTGTTCGTTATCACATGGAAGAGAGAGGAGAGCCACATCCAGATTGGATGCTCCCCGATGGGAGTATTGATGAAAGACTGCACAAGGAATTAATAAGATGAGGATATAGAAGAAGTTTTAAAAAGGTTTATAATATATGTTAGCTCACATTCATTAAACTTGTAAAGGAGAGTATCATGCGCGTTGCAATGTATTACAACAATCAAGACATACGATTGGAGGAAATGCCAACACCGAAGGTAGGTAAAGGTGAGATGATGATGCGCGTAGAAGCCTGCGGCATCTGCGGTAGTGATGTGATGGAATGGTATCGGCGCAAAAAAGCACCACTGGTGCTCGGGCATGAAGTGGCAGGTGAGATCATTGATGTGGGTGATGGGGTTAAAAGATACAAAAAAGGTGATAGGATATCAGCTTCCCATCATGTGCCATGCAACACGTGCCATTACTGCTTAAGCGGTCATCATACAATTTGCGACACCCTCCGCAGAACAAATTTCGATCCCGGCGGTTTCGCTGAATATGTTCGTTTGCCTGCGATTAACGTAGACAGGGGCATTTATCTGCTGCCCAATGAGGTATCATTTGAGGAAGCGACCTTCATTGAACCTTTGGCTTGCGTTCTTCGCGCTCAACAAAGAGCGCACATACAACCAGGTCAAAGTGTGCTTGTCATAGGCAGTGGTATTGCTGGACTGCTGCATGTTCAGTTGGCTCGAGCACTTGGAGCTGGTCTCGTTGTTGCAATAGATATCAGTGATTATCGTTTGAAAGCAGCAAAGCGATTTGGTGCTGATGCTGCGCTTAATGCTGAAAAAGATTTACCTTCCTGCTTACGAGAGATGAACGATGGGCGGTTAGCAGATCTGGTGATTGTATGTACAAGTGCAACATCGGCTTTCATGCAAGCGTTAAAATCGGTTGAACGCTGCGGCACTGTGCTATTCTTTGCACCAACAAAAAAGGGTGTCACCATCCCGATCTCAATTAATGATCTTTTTTGGCGCAGTGATTTGACTTTAACGACCTCATATGCTGGCAGTCCTGCTGATCACATATCGGCTCTAAAGCTCATTCAGTCTAAGAGGATTAGAGTGAAAGAGATGATCACCCACAGATTGAGCTTAGCAGAAACAGGAGCAGGTTTCCAGCTTGTCTCAAAAGCTGAGAATTCCATTAAAGTGATCATTGAACCTCAGAGATGATGATGTGTTCTTCGTAAAAAGAGCAATTAAATGGTGATGGGGATGGATGTTGAAAAGTACAAAGGTGCAGGTGGATATATAATAAAGCAATTGACGCGCTGCTTCAGAACTCTTTATACAGTCCAGGTACAGTAGATGATGTGCTTGGAAAAGAACAAATTAAACTCCTGCCGGAGACACACAAATATCTCTATACGCAATACACTCCACTTCGAGTTCAATATAGAAAAGGAAGCAGATCGTTCCTGGAGAAAATTATTGTTAAGACCGCTTCAAAGGCAAAAGATGATCAAGATAAGGTAATCATGTTGATGAATTGGTGTGTAAATATTGAAAAGAATTTTCCAACACGTGAAAGGAACGCTGAGTCGGGTTTTTATAGATCTCTAGATGATTTTTTGTGGGGAGGGACGGAAGAGGAAGTGATCAAAAAGGGATCGGATTGGTGCGGGGAGATCGCAAGGGTTTTTTGCATCCTCAATCAAATTGCTGGTTTCCCCGCTCGAATAGTTTATTTGTACCATGTTTCGGAGCCTCAAGCTCATGCAGTGGGTGAGGTGTATGTGGAATCAAAGTGGTCCCTTTTTGATGTTCTCAGCCAAAAATATTATCCGAAAAAGGATGGAACTATAGCAAATGCATGGGAATTGAGGGAGAATCCCTCCTTGATAGACGAACAAACTGAAGCAAGTAAGATATATTATGCAGATAGAAACTTTTACCGCAATATATGCATTGTGAACTACTTCGTACAAGATTTCGCTAAATATGACTACAGCTGGGATGTCTGCAACGATCACTATAGAAAGATTCTTGCAGAAAAGTGGTAAATTGAATTAGAATATTGCAAAAAGCCAGTCAAATATTTATATTGTATAATTAATAAGGATAGTACATGAATATAGCCTCGTTGTTCTCAGGAGGGAAAGATTCGGTTCTAGCATTGTATAAGGTCTTAGAGGAGGGGCATGAAGTTAAGACCCTTATTACGATAAGCGCTGAGAATCCTGAGTCCTATATGTTCCATGTCCCAAATATAAAATTAACGCCCCTGCAAGCTGAAGCTATGGATATGCCCATTATTTTCAAAACAACGAAAGGTGTAAAAGAGGAAGAGTTAAAGGATCTGAAGAAAGCTGTGAAAGAAGCAATAAAAAAATATCATATACAGGGTGTTGTAAGCGGTGCGATATTTTCCAATTATCAAAGGAGCAGGATAGATAATATCTGTCGTGAATTGAACATAAAGAGCATTACTCCTTTATGGAAAAGAAAACCAGAGGAGATGTTAGAAGAGATGATATCCAGCGGGTTCAAGATCATAATGAGCGCTGTTGCTGCTGGTGGTCTAGGACCTGAATGGCTTGGTAAGGAGTTGAACCATGCGGCCATTAAGCAGCTTTTTAATTTGCATAATGTCTGCTATATATGTACTGCAGGAGAGGGAGGGGAGTTTGAAACCCTGGTCTTGGATGCTCCATTCTTTAAAAAAAGGATTGAGATAATAGATGCTGAGAAGATATGGGATGGGCAAAGTGGGGTGTATGATATAAGGAAGGCGGTTTTGGTCGATAAATAATAAGGTAATTTCAGCTCTTCCTCAGATCCAAAACCCTTTTGGCTTTTCCTACGCTTCTTGGGATCGTTTCTGGAGGAAGCAATTCCACCTTTGCTTTCACAGTCAGTACAGATTGCAGTTCTTCCTCTACCCTTCGCCTTAGTTTTTCTTCATTGTAGTGTTTATCTTTAGTAGATTCAAGTGAGGTTTCAACCTTCACGTATAGTTTATCGAGTATATCCCTGTCTATGATGATCTGGTAGTGATCACCCACGCCCTCTATGCTCATGAGAACATGCTCCACTTGACTTGGGAAAACATTTACACCACCAATAATAAGCATGTCATCGCTTCTTCCGCTCACCCGCATGATCTTCGGGTGACACCTACCGCATTCGCATTCCTCTTCGTTAATAACCGCTAGATCCCTGGTCCTATACCGCAAGAGAGGCATAGCTTCACGGGTAAGCATCGTAAAAACCAACTCACCAAGCTTACCATTCTCTATTACTTCCCCACTCTTTGGATCTATCGTTTCCACCAAAAATTCATCGCCCCATATGTGCATTCCCTGCTGCACTTCACACTCAATGGAAACCCCGGGTCCATACAGCTCGCTCATCCCGTAAACATCAAAGGCCCTTAATCCTAAAACGTCTTCGATCCTCCGCCTCATTTCCTCCGACCATGGCTCGGCACCAAACAGACCGATTCTCAGATTGAAGTCTTTCAATGGTTCATACCCTTCTTTTACAGCTGCCTCGCCTAAATAAAGAGCGTAAGAGGGTGTGCAGCACAGCACGCTCGTTTTCATATCCTTCATCAACATCAGTTGTTTCTTTGTATTTCCAGTGCTTGTGGGAACGACCGCTGCACCAATCCTTTCAGCTCCATAGTGAAATCCCAAACCCCCAGTAAATAAACCGTAGCCATAAGCATTCTGCACTACATCGTTCCTTGTTGTACCTGATACCGTGAAAATTCGGGCCATCAATTCGCTCCAGGTATCTAGGTCGTGCTGCGTATAGGTAACGACCGTCGGTTTCCCTGTTGTTCCAGAAGAGGCATGGATCCTAACGATCTTGCTCAACGGCACAGCCAGAATACCGTAGGGATAATGTCTTCGCAGATCATCTTTCATTGTGAAAGGAACTTTCTCCAAATCCTCTAGGTTTTTAATCGAATCGGCTTCTAACCCACACTCCTTAAATCGCTTTTTGTACATCGGGACATTATCGTAGGCGTAGCGTACTATTTTTCTTAACCTTTCTTCTTGTAATTTTTTTATAGTACGGGGTTTCATAGTTTCAATCTTTCTATTCCAGAACATCAATACCACCTGTTTTAACTTCAAATATGGGAGATGATTCGGAATATGAATCAATGGTAAATAATTTATGGTAACACATTCGGTAAACTTAAATTGATTCTTGCCATTAACCCCTTGGTGATTAAATCCTTAGTGTGCATGACCGCATCGTTCTTCATTTAGCGCAATATTCTCGATACAGGGAGCAATTTGAGTGTCCTAAAGAGATATCCCAATCAGGTATAGCAGAAGCATTAGGTATCAGTCGAGCCCATGCAGCACTAGAGCTAAAGAAGTTGAAGGAAAAGGAGGAGGAAGTGGAAGAACGGTTAGCGCATATCAAAGGAGGGAAAACGAGAAGGAAAGTATATTTTCTCACCTTTAAAGGAAGGGTTGAGGGTGAACGGTTAAAAAAATTCGTTTTAAAGAAAAAGATCACACTTAGAGATTTGAATGGAGAAACACAACAACTTGATGGTGCTGCTGCTATAGAATATTTAAAAAAGGATGTGGGTATGACGGAAAATAGGGCTTTGCTCTGCCTTTCATTGGATGAGATCGACTGTAAAAAAATTCAAATTGACAAGGAAGAGGGAATTGAAACATCAATACCAAAAATAAGATATTTTTATGGGAGAAGGGCGGAGCTGACCAAGCTAAAGCTTTGGCTCTCGCCTCAAGATACGCACAGATTTGTAATGATCATTGGATTACCTGGAATCGGCAAAACAACACTGGCTACAAAATTAGCAATGGAACATGATGCAGAAGTATTTTGGTACAGAATCTATCCCATTGATACAATAGACACGATCGTTAAAGCGATATCGAAATTCCTTTCTAAGCATAGAAAAAATAGATTGAAGACATATCTTTACTCAATGAAAAATATTGATCTGCATGAAATTGTAAGGATATTAGAGAAGGACCTCAAGAATGAGAATGCTCTTTTCGTCTTTGATGATTTTCATTGCGCTGATCTTGCCATCTCAGATTTCTTCTCCCTACTTCTAACCACTCTAGAAAAATGTTCAGGTATAAAATTTATATTGACCAGTAAAGAATCAATAAGATTTTACAGTCGAGGGGATGTGCTAATAAAAAATATTGTTGGCGAGATGATACTGGATGGATTGGATAAAGAAGCAAGTCTTGAATTGCTGAATGATCGAAATGGATATGAGTTCAACAGTTTTGCAAAGAACTCAGCTTATAAGCTCACAGGCGGACATCCTTTAGCACTGGAATTGATTCAGCCTGGAACTGCCGATCAAAAAGAAGTAAGGAGATATGTGTATGAGGAAATTGCTGCGAACATAAGCGAAGAGGAAAGGAATTTATTAGGAATGGTATCGGTTTTTAGATGTACCTTCTCTTCAAAAGCACTGGACCTCGATTCCGAACTCTTTCGATCGCTTGTAACAAAATCGCTGTTGAAAGAGGTAAAGGGTAAATACGACACTCATGAATTAATTCGTAAGTTCTTTTATGATAAACTTCCTCCCAAGATAAAAAAAGAAAATCATAGTAGAGCTGCCGATCATTATCTAAGAGAAGAGGATATGTTCGAGCGATTATATCATTTGATCAAAGCTGGAAGGAAAATTGAAGCTGTTAGGTTGGTCATCAAATACGGCAGGAACTTCATCAAGTGTAAGAACTTAATGGATCTTAAGTCGATGTTGGATGAGTTGGTTCCAAGAAAAGAGGAACATATAATTGAGATTTCATTTTTAAAGGAAGAGATAGCCAATATCCTGGGTGAATGTGACGAAGACGCGGTAAATGTGAAAAATGAACTGTCAATATTGAATGAGAAGTGCTATTACGATACCACAGCGAGAGGATATGATGAACTTCATAGGGAAGAACAGTTAAATAAATTAAAAATTATTGAGAAGAATATAAGTGTAAACAATAATGATTTAATGCTCGATATTGGCTGCGGTCCTTGTTTTTCCACAGAGATCTTCAAATGCAAAGTGATTGGTATGGACCCATCAATTAAAATGTTGGCACAGGCAAAAAATGGATCATTTGTGATGGGGGAAGCTGAGCATCTTCCCTTCAAAGACAGATGTTTTGATGTGGTAATAAGCGTAACAGCCATACATAATTTTGATGATGTAAAAAAGGCATTATTGGAAATTAGGAGGGCATCCAACGGCAGGATAGTTCTAACAGCTTTAAAGAAGTCGAAGAGAATTGATGAGATCAAAAGCTTGATTTGCAAGCTGTTTTTTGTTAAAAGGGTCGTAGAGGAAGACAAAGATCTGATCTTCATTATTTGACCTCGTAAGGGTCTTTTACGCTAATGCCATACCCACCAGCACTTCCTGCTGCAATATAGATGAATATCGAGAAAAATATTGTAGATAAGTGCCACAAAATAGTAAAATAGATATAATACCTATTAGTTTAAGGATAGAATATAAAAAATATTGGAGGATATGATATGGCAAAAAAACCTCATATGAATCTTGTATTCATTGGGCACGTTGATCATGGTAAGTCTACACTCGTAGGTAGAATATTGCTAGATGCTGGAAGTATAGATGAACATGTCATTGAAAAGTACAGAAAGGAAGCTGAGCAGAAAGGGAAGCCTACCTTCGAGTTTGCCTGGGTCATGGATGGATTGAAAGAAGAGAGAGAAAGAGGATTGACCATCGATGTCGCTCATAAGCGCTTCGATACTGACAAGTATTATTTTACGGTAATCGATGCTCCAGGACATAGAGATTTCGTGAAGAATATGATCACTGGAACAAGCCAGGCTGATGCTGCTGTTCTCGTTGTAGCGGTCCCAGAAGGAGTAATGGCCCAAACGAGAGAACATGTGTTCCTTGCTAGAACATTAGGTGTTGCACAAGTGATAGTAGCAATGAATAAAATGGATGCAGTTACACCTCCATACGATGAAAAGGTCTATAATAAGGTCAAGGAAGACGTGGAGAAGCTGCTTAAGTCTGTAGGTTACAAGGAAAGTCAATATCAGTTCGTACCTGTCAGCGCTTTCAAAGGAGATAATGCTGTTAAAGCATCAGATAATCTATCATGGTTCAAAGGACCTACGATCGTAAAAGCTCTTGACAGTCTCACTATACCTAAGAAGCCGGTAGAGCTGGCTCTTCGACTGCCAGTACAGGATGTGTACACTATCACAGGTATTGGTACTGTACCAGTCGGACGAGTTGAAACTGGGGTCTTAAAACCAGATACAAAGATAGTATTTCAACCATCAGACAAGACAGGAGAAGTGAAAACCATTGAAATGCATCATGAGATATTACCAAAAGCTGAGCCTGGAGACAATGTTGGATTTAATGTTCGAGGGATAGCGAGAAATGAGATCAGACGAGGAGATGTAGCTGGACCCGTGGACAAACCCCCAACTGTTGCAAAGACATTCATAGCACAGATCATGGTTCTAAATCATCCCAGCGTAATTACTGCTGGTTATACACCAGTCTTCCACTGCCACACAGCTCAAGTTGCATGCACATTTGAAGAGCTGCAAAAGAAACTCGACCCGAAGACAGGTGCAGTGAAAGAGGAAAATCCAAAATTCTTGAAAACAGGTGATGCAGCAATCGTTAAAATTCGACCGACAAGGCCTATGGTAATAGAGAAAGCGAAGGATTTCCCACAACTGGGAAGATTTGCAATTCGAGACATGGGTCAAACCGTAGCAGCAGGCATGTGTATCGATGTCGAGAAGAAATAATTTCCCTAATTTTTTTATATTTGAGGTGTGAGGTTGGCACAAAAAGCAAGAATTTCTTTGAGCGGGACTGACCCGAAAAAAGTAGACAACGTGTGCCAACAGATCAAGGCAATCTCAAAGAGAACAGGCGTAGCCATGAGCGGACCCATACCATTGCCAACAAAGAAGTTGGTCGTACCCTGCAGAAAAAGTCCTGACGGGGAAGGAACGGAAACATGGGAACGATGGGAAATGCGCATCCATAAGAGATTGATAGATCTGGATGCAGATGAACGAGCATTAAGACAACTTATGCGCATACAAGTACCAGATGGAGTGAACATAGAGATCGTGTTGAGGTCGTAGTAAATCTATCTCCCTATCTTTATTTCCTCTTTTTTGAATTTCTCAAGAATATTTCTGTTCAGTTTGTCAATAGTCTCCTTTCTGTTTTTTATGGAATCGATCCAAAAACTGAACTCCAGTTTCAATAAATAATCTCCAAGCTCCATGACACGCAAATTTGGCTTGGGCGCTTCGAGGATATGTGGATGCTGCTTCGCTATATCTAATACAATCTTCTCAACTCTTTCAATATCAGTATTATGACCTACGCCAAATGACAGTTGCTCCTTTCGTCTTAAATCAGGCATCGATCTGTTTACAACTTTTGCATTTGCTAGCTTTCCATTTGGAAGTACAAGGATAGAGTGTTCTTCAATATTATATAATTGGGTGTTTCTAGGTCCTATAGCGACGACATCATATATCTCTCCTTTTCCCAGTTCAACCCTATCTCCCACCTTGAATGGCTGATCCATTAATAAAAAGAATCCAGCCATGAAATTGCTCAGTGTGTCTTTGACAGCTAAAGCGATTGCCAAACCCATGATGCCCATTCCTGTTATAAGTGGTAAGATATCTATTCCCAGATAGCTGAGAATGGTCATTATGCCGAGGAAATAGATAACGAACAAACCAACCTTTTCGATGGTTGGCATGAGGATATCATCTACCTTCGATTTTGTCTTCTTTGCAAACACTTTACCATAATAACCGATAAGTGCTTTGTATAGTTTTGCGATAAGCCAAATGACCGCAAAAATGAGGATAATTTGATATGCTGTATCGATGTAGGACATATACCCACTTATAGCTGAAATGATCTTAAGAGCAGACACTATGCCAGCTGAAATCAATATCAATAAAAGCGGAGTTTTTAAAACACCAAGGATTATGTCATCCAGTTCTGTTTTAGTTTTCTTAGCCCATTTCTTTATATATCGATCAACTACAAAGGTTATCACCAATGCTATCCCAATCCAAAGTAGGATCAGCGCAGCCGCTACAAAGTATTCATTCGATGCCCACTCGGGAAGAGGTATCTTCCAACCGAAAATATCAAGTTCCATGCTATCCCTCCTTATCATCTTCTCCTTTAATTTGTTCTAGAGAATATTCTCCGTATTCCTCCACTTCAGGTTTTTTCTTCAATAGGTAATAAGGAGTTGCGAAAATAAAAATCAGTATTAAAATGACAATACCAATAATGATCAAAACAAAAAGCAGTAAGCCGAATATGAGCGTCAGTATTATGAATATCCCTAGGAAATGAAGAATCACCAATATGACTGCAATTATTATCAAGAATACCGCTATCGCTATACCTATGCCCTTCTTTTCCATTTCATTCCTCCATTTGTTTATCCAAATCTAAAACCTGATGATCCAGATGACTGTTTAGGTAGAAACCTACTAAGAGCTGCAGCCAATTCAGAAAGATTCATCGATTGAAGCAGTATCTTTCCAGGTCCCGTCAATGTTGTTATAAATAGTCCTTCTCCGCTGAACATCATCGTCTTAAGCCCGCCTGATCTCTGGATGTCAAATTTGACGGTGGAATCCCAACCAACTGTGGAAGCCGTATCCACCTTCATGGTTTGACCGGGCTTGAGGTCAATTTCCACGAAATCTCCTGTTGCATGTATGAAAGCCGTACCTGTTCCCGATAATTTCTGGAGTATGAAGCCTTCTCCTCCAAAGAGAGCAGCTCCTAGTTTCTTCTGCCAAGCTAGATCTAAGTTGACCGTTTTCTCTGCGCAGAGGAACGCATCTTTTTGCACAAGGAATTCTTTACCCGGAGATAATGGTATTGGCTTGATAGTGCCTGGTGCATTCCCTCCGAATGCCGCTAACCCTTTACCTCCTTTTGGAGAAAATTCTGTCAGGAAGAAGCTTTCTCCTGTAAGCTTTCTCTTGAGTCCTTTCATTATTCCTCCTCTCGCTTTGGGCGTGAAGGACATGTTTCCGCTTGTATAGACCATCGCTCCAGCCTCTGCGTACACCATTTCATTAGGTTCTAACTCTACGGTCACAATCTGGAGATTGTTTCCTGTTATCTCATATTTCATATTTTCCCTCCAATAGATTATTCTCTCGTTTAAAAACAAGTTGTTAATAACATTATTCTTATAAAAGCGTTTTCTCAATATTTTCTCGAAAAGCTATCTATTAAGAGGGAACTCGAAACTGCATTTCGGACACTTTGCCATGCCGCATTCTCCAAGCGTAGCTGATTCGCAGCCCGAGCAGGCAAAAGCTCGCCCATAGCTTATATCGAATTTAAATTTACATTGTGGGCAAATCAGTATCTTCATTTATATCTCCTTAAATTCTTTTATATTAAATCATACTTCAGCGTTCTTTAAAGCCTCTTTACAACTGCACTTTCGCTCTTTTCTAATTTTCGGTATCGCTGCCTTTAATAGAGCTTTAATGTTCTCGATGTTCTCCTCCATGGTTTCCATAACAACTTTGATATCCACGGGCTTTTCAGCCCAAACATCGTAATCTGTTATCATGGCCAGAGATACATAACACATTTCTAATTCTCTCGCTAATTGACATTCCGGTACCAAGGTCATTCCTATTATATCAGCATGATCTCGAAACATCTTGCTCTCAGCGCGAGTTGAAAACCTTGGTCCTTCGATGCAGATGTATGTACCCTTGTTATGTGATTTAATTTTTAAGGATAACGCCTCTCCATAGAACATCTCACTTAACTCTGGACAGAACGGATCTGCTGTTGAGATGTGGACCGTTTTTTCATTATAGAAAGTGTAATCTCGTTTTTTGGTAAAATCTATGAACTGATCTGGAATCACAATATCGCCCGGCATGTAATTTTCTTTTAAAGAACCGACAGCGCAAGGTGATATTATACGCTCTACACCTAATTCCTTCAATGCCCAAACATTAGCTTTATAATTTACCATATGAGGAGGGAGCTCATGTTTTCTTCCATGCCTTGGTATAAAAGCGATTTTTGTACCCTTGAATTCACCGATCTCAACCGATGAAGATGGATATCCATACGGAGTTCTTACTCTTATACTTTCAATTTTTTCGAATAGTTCCGGATCATAGACACCAGAGCCGCCAATTATACCAATTCTTACGTTCATTTTTCATACATCCTCATGCTCAATATAAGGTTTCTTGCTGCTTCAACCTCACTTACCCGTCTCACGCTGGTATTATATGGAGCATTTTTAACCAGCTCAACATCCTCATTAAGAATCTTTATCATTGCATCTACAAAATCATCCAATGTCTCTTTTGATTCTGTTTCCGTTGGCTCGATCATCATGGCTTCCTCGACCAAATGGGGAAAATAGATAGTCGGTGCATGAAAGCCGTAGTCAAGCAATCTTTTAGCCAGATCCAAGGTTCTTAAACCTCTTTCTTTTAATTTACTGCCATCGACGACAAATTCATGTTTTCTGTGATTTTTGAAGGGGATGTCAAAATGCTTTTCCAACCTTGCTTTTAGATAATTGGCATTGAGTACAGCTCTCTCCGTAACTTCTT
The DNA here is from genome assembly GCA_030606525.1 of Methanobacteriota archaeon. Lineage (GTDB taxonomy): Archaea > Thermoplasmatota > Thermoplasmata > JAUWGG01 > JAUWGG01 > JAUWGG01. Next base: position 12,101 of record JAUWGG010000005.1, read on the forward strand.
TCAATCCATCGCTGCCCATCAGTTTAATATAAACATATGCTTTGACCAGAACATTAAAATTACCATAGAAACCTTTGATTTTTCCTATAGAATGTGAGCGATCGTAATCAAGATGGTATTTTGAGCCATTATACTCGACCGAAGGAATGGGTAAAAATTTCTCAAGGTGTTTTTTTACTCCCAAGGGTCCGCCACCAGGTCCACCCCCACCGTGAGGTGTTCCAAATGTTTTGTGGAGGTTGAAGTGCACTATATCAAAATCCATTTTCCCTGGTGTCGTTATTCCCATTATCGCATTTAGATTCGCTCCATCATAATAGAGCAGAGCGCCATGATCGTGAAGTAACTTCGATATCCGTACCACATCTTTCTCGAATAGTCCCAACAAGTTCGGGTTCGTGAGCATTAGGACAGCAGTATCTTTAGATACAGCTGAAGATAAAGCCTCTAGATCTACACATCCCGCTTTGGAAGGTATCTCCACCACATCATAACCAGCCATGACAGCACTAGCTGGATTTGTTCCATGCGAACTGTCAGGAAGTATGACCTCATTTCTTTTCTCACCATTTAACTCGTGATAAGCTCTTGTTATGAGCAAGCCCGTGAATTCACCCTGAGCACCAGCGGCTGGTTGCAGTGTAACTGCGTCTACGCCTCCAATTTCACATAACATTCTTTGCAGCCTATACATGATCTCAAGAGAACCTTGAACTGCCGCATCATCTTGATACGGATGCACATTGGTAACTTCTCTCCATCCAGCGATCTCTTCCATGACCTTTCGATTGTACTTCATCGTGCATGAACCCAATGGATAAAAACCAGTATCGATTCCATAATTCATTTGAGATAACCTTGTATAATGACGAACTACACTTTCTTCGCTGAGAGTAGGGATGTCCAGTCCTTTTCTTTTTAAATTCTTTGGAATCATATTATCTTTGATAGGATAGTTTGGCACCTTTATAGGTTCGCCCTCCTCAATTTCGAATATCAAGGGTTCATCATATCTACTTTGATGATAGTTCAAACCAATTCCTCCAAGGCTTTTATGAGCGCATCATGCGCTTTCGCTACATGCGTCTCAGTTGTGCAGTAAAGTGCTGTATTTTTCAATTCTTCAAAATGTTCATTCAACCTAATGCCGCCTTGAATGCCATGTTCTCGCAGGTGCTCATCAACGACATCCATATCCAAGGAGGAAGAGACAACGAATTCATTGAAATGATGAGCGTTGAACAATGGCGCTTTAAAACCATCGATACCATCTATTCTTTGGGCTAATTCTCGCGCCTTCGAGATATTAATGGCAGCCAATTTTTTTAGTCCATCTCTGCCGATCAAAGAAAGATAAACTGCGGTTGCCACAGCACATAAAGATTCGTTCGAACATATATTGGAAGTAGCCTTGCTCCTTCGAATATGCTGCTCTCTCGTCTGAAGGGTCATGCAGAATGCTCTTTTGCCGTTTGCGTCTTTCGTTAAACCAATGACACGACCAGGCATACTGCGGATCCATTTTTTTCTACATCCAAAGATACCTAACAATGGACCTCCGAAGTTCATTGGATTTCCAAGTGGTTGAGCATCACCAACAACGATATCGGCACCATAATCACCAGGAGCTTTGACAATGCCCAAAGATATGGGATTCACACCAACTACAAAAAGAACATTGCCGATTATTTCTTTTACCTTATCGATCTCATCTTCAAGAACGCCAAAGAAATTGGGATTCTCTATATAAACACCAGCTGTATCTTCGTTCACTAATTCTTTTAGATGCTTTAGATCAATCTTGCCGTTCTCAGCATTGTATCCTACTTCTTTCAATTTTAAACCACAACCTTTTGAGTAATTATCTAAAACACTTTTCTTTTCCCAATGTATTGTCCTTGGAAAAATGAATTCAGATTTGTGGGAAAGACGAGCGCACATCAATGCGGCTTCGCCTAATGCGGTTGCACCATCATACATCGAGCTGTTGATCGCATCCATGCCGGTGAGCTCTGCCATTAAACTTTGGTACTCAAAAAGAGCCTGCAGCATTCCTTGACTTGCCTCTGCCTGATAGGGCGTATATGAAGTGTAAAACTCAGATCTTCCAATTATTGAGAAGACAGCGGATGGAATGAAATGATCGTATATGCCAGCGCCAAGGAAGCTTACTATATCATCTGTTGTTTTATTCTTCTTCAATATTGCCTCAATCTCTTTCTTAACGTCTAACTCGCACTTCCCATCAGGTAGATTCAATCTTTCTATCCTCACTTCTCTTGGGATATCTGAAAATAATTCATTTACACTCGAAACGCCGATTGTTCTCAGCATCTCCTTGATTTTAGGATTATCAGGGCACATCATCTTTGGGTATAGAAAAAGATAGGGATAATAATTTCGATTGATTCTTTTATAAATCTTTTACCATCCCATAAGCATCCCTGGAATCAAGATATGAATGGAAATAATAATCCTTCAGCACCTTTTCGAATATATAACCGCTGTTCTTATAAAGTGTTATTGCCGGAGTATTTGTCGTCCTCACTTCAAGCTGTATCTTCTTTATCCCGATGGATTTCATTTTATCCTCTATCTTCTTTATTAAAATTTTTGCTATTCCCCTTTGTTTATAAGCGGGAAGAATATCCACCGTATCAATATGCCCAATCCCCTTGCTTGCATCAGCTGATGCCATGATAAACCCTATTAAGCAATTGGAATCCAAGGCAACGATGGTCCAGCCATCTATTCTTTCCAAAAAATATCTAAGCAGGTCTTTTGAGTATGCATACACACCAGGAAAACAAGCCGTTTCCACGCTGTATATTTCATTCAAATCTGAAAATACGGCCTTGCGATATTGGATTGACATAGATCTCCATTTAAAAAAAGAAATGCCCTTTCAAATAAAAAATCTTTCCATCGGCAGATTTTTATTAAATGAATTTATAACACTTTGCATTCCAATTATTGAGTTTGGTGGTTAAAACGGAGATAGTGGAGTTCAAGAAGAAGTATGCTGAGTCGTTAGCACGAATGTGGAATGAGAGTGATGAGGGTTGGCCAGGCGGCGCTACCCACGGCATTCCCACGACAGCTGAAAGAATATTAGAGGAAATAAAGAAGATGAGACCCATCACCACTTATCTTGCTTTAGCTGATGAAAGGGTTGTAGGTGATTGCAGGATCTCCAAGCATTGGGAAGAGGAAGATTTGGCCTACGTAGCCTTATTAAGCGTTCATCCCCAATATCACGGTAAAAGCTTCGGAAGAAAGTTATTGGCAAGATCTGTTGAAAAAACAACCGAGATAGGATTCAAACGATTGGACCTGCACACCTGGGCTGGTAATATGAAGGCGGTGCCAGCATACAAAAAGACTGGTTTTTTTTGGGTTCCCAATACCCAAGTTTACATGCAAAACTTTCTGCCAGAAATTCTCAACTACCCGCTGGCAAAACCCTTTTTTAGAAAGCATAATTGGTATGATTGCTTTAAGAGGACTATTAAAGTCGAAGAGGACGATGATAAAAAGAATGGGATGAAAGTTTACAGATACTCATGGGAGGAAGATGGAGAATTATTAAATGTATGGATAGATAGGGAATCGAGAACAATTCTCGGTATAGAAAACAACGACATTTACATTTTTTCATATTTAGATGAACATGATGCAAAAGCTTGCATGCCTCATACGGTAACATGGGAGATCAAGAATAAGAAGGACAAGGAAAGCAAAATATCAATGCACATTAGCGCACCAGATGGAATCCACGTAGAAGATATCGGCAGAACGATCAATCTTAAAAAGAACGAGAGGAAGATATTGAAAGCGGAGTTCACAATCGATGCTGAAATAGAAGAAAAAAATGAAGATAAGGCAGCTCATTCTATCACCGCAGATTTTGCGATAGATGGAGTGCGAATACCAATAAAAACGGGATTGAGGATAAAGCAGCCAATTGAGATATCGACTTATCCGGAATACATTTCCTTGAGTCCATGCACAGCAAATGAGATCACATTCAATCTTAAGAACAATGTGAAGAAGAAGATCAATGGGAAAATCCACATCGTCGCAGATAAAGGATTGGAGATCGATAAAGGAATCAAGTCATTTGAGGTGGAAAGCGAAGGTCATACTGGCGTACCGTTTAAGATCGATGTTGGCGCAATAGATACAAAGCTTTTGGCTGTGAAAGCGCATGTTACTTTCGACGATGTAAAGACAAAAACTAAGATCATAAATGTCAAGGTTTTAGATATTGGGGGAACATTGGTCAGCGTTGAAGAAGATAAGAGATTGATCATAGAAAATAAATGGCTTAGATTGATCATCACCCTGAAGGGAGGGAACATCCAATTATTCGATAAAGAAGCGCAGATAAAGTACATCAGAGGATTTAGAGAATCGTTAGGTCCACCGTTCTGGCCCTCTGAATTCTCTAATAAAAGATATGATCACAAGATAGAAAAAAGGAATGGATGTGTGAAAATAACCCTTTGCATAGATTCCAAGGAACACAGTGGTTTAAGACTTATCAGGGAAATAACAATGTGCTCATCACCAATTATCAAAATTCAGCAAAAACTTGTTAATCGAGCTAAAGAAAAAATAAAAATTTGGCTTCAATTGAGCCCACAAAGGGGATTTGAAAATGCACGATTGGTAATACCAACGAAGTATGGAGTGATCGAAGAGGCGATGATCGATGAAGAGTTTCCTGCTGGGGATAGAGATCTCCCTAAAAAGAATTATTTGAGGGAAGAGTGGAGTGCTTTTGAAGGGAAGGGACATGTAACAGGTTTAGTCTGGCATTCTGAGTATGTCGAAGAAACAAGCTTCGGATGGTCGCAAATGCCATCTTTTATTCTCAACTTACCTGAAATTGAAAAGAATGGTAGTTTGGAGTTAAAACCAATGTATATTTACGCAGGTGTAGGCGATTGGAACAGTGTTAGGGATATATGGAATAGATCAGTAAAAGGAAATATCCATCCTATGGAAAAAGAGAGAACGAGGGGGATATTGGAAGCTGCAACACAGCCAAATCCAATAATCACCGACAAAAGATCTTTCAAATTGGTCATCAACAATTATAGAAATAAATCATTAAGCGGGAAAGTAAAAGTTGATATGCCACAGGGATTTAAGATTGACAAGGATGAGTTCAACTTCTCAAATTTGAAAATAGATAATCCATTAATAAAGAATATCAAGATCAGCACGACGAAAAAGACTCCGAGCATCTATTCAGGAAAAATCCATCTTACAACAGAATTGTTCGATATAGAGCAAGATCTGCCTGTCGTTCTTTTGGGAGATCTAGATAAAAAAGAAACAGAAATTACAGAAGAAGACACGATCACCATTAAAAATGGTCTTTACACTTTCAAGATAAGTCCGAGTTTTGCAGCTTCGCTTTTTGCGATCGAAAAAGATGGAATAAATAATTTACTCACAAGTTATCCAAAGCCAACGCAACTGTCTTGGTTCAGACCATGGTTCGGAGGGATAAGACCGATAATGTACGTGGAATCTGAGCAATGGGAATACCCAGGAAAGATTCA
>JAUWGG010000207.1 GCA_030606525.1 Methanobacteriota archaeon
TATCGAAAATTTTTTTATGAAACGTTTTTTGAGCACGTTCTTCAGTTCCTCTTTAACTTGTAGGGATAGATCTTGAATGAAATCTTTATTCGTGATAACAATGAATTTCCACGGTTGTTTGTTCTGGGCAGATGGAGCAAATTTCCCGGCTTGGATTATTTCTTGCAAGAGCTCTTTGTCTATCTCTTTTTCCTCAAAACTTCTTACACTTCTTCTTTCCTTTATTGATTGTATGGTGGAGTTGATCATTTTTTCTTCCCCAAATTATATTTTCACAATGAGTATTTCCTTATAAATTATATCTTCACATGAATTCTCTCCCCATTCGAGATTAAGTTTTGCTGATTTACAAACAGGATTCTTTTAACTTGCTTACCTCAGTTGATGCAGGGAATATGTCACAAAAGATGTATTACAGTGGGCGTTAACAATCGTTAACTTTATATACCCAATGGTTAATATAATAACCGATAATATAATAAAATATATTGCAGATGAAAATCAGGAGGGAATCAATAGATGAATAAAGCAATTATTTTCTTTATAATGGCCATGATGCTAGTATCGCCAGCTACCGGAGCTATTGATGTGGCAGCGTCCGGTGGAAATGATGAAAATGTTCCGGTAAATGATGTTACTCAGGGGGATTTCACCCATGCGGTTCTTGCTGAATATGGAACTCTCAGTTACTGTTCTCATTGCCCTCCTGCATCAGATGCATTATATTCGATTTATCAAAGTGGTGATTATCCTTTTTACTATGTTACTCTTGTCTCTGATAAGAATCCTATTGTAAAAGAGAGATTGTATTATCTTCATATGAAATATGCTCCCACGGTCTATTTTGATGGAGGTTATCTAATTGATGTTGGTACTGCAGGAAGTCCACAGGCTGATGAAACTATATATCGATCATCTATAGAAAAGAGTGGCGTGCGAACTGTGGCTTGCTCTCTAGATATGAATACGAGTGTTACTTGGGAGGGAAATGCGAAAATCACGGTTACTGTCACTGTAACAAACAATGGTAACTCATTTTACCTTGGTGTACTCCGGTCATATGTTACCGAGATTGAATCACGATGGAACGATCAAAGTGGAGACCCGTATCATTTTGGATTCCTTGATTTTGCTATGAAGAAACTCGTCTTTATCCGTCCAGGAAAAACATATACTACTTCGGCAACCTGGGATGGTGTAGAAGAACATGATGGTCAAACCTTTGAGGACATCACAGAGGACAACATAATGGTTGTATCTAGTGTATCACATTGGCTTCCCCACTTATATCAGGATGAGGAATCGGATAAGTCTTACTTGCAGTTCTATGTAGATCAGACTTCTGGTGCAGTTCCTGTTCAGGTAGCTTCAACAGCACATGAATGTAAAGGAAATGGTGAGGGATATACCAATGTTACAGCACAAGAAGCATGGGCCATGTTGAATTGCTCATGTGATGGTCGGCAAATACCAATTGACGTTAGAACGGTGGAGGAATTCATTGAGGAACGAATCGATGTACCATTAGAGGATTGGGTAAGAGTATTTCCGCTTAATTTCAAGGGGGGAGCAGGACCTATACAACGCCAAGGGGTGCTACTTCGCCTTTTCATGATGCGATATAAGGGCGAAGAAATAATTATCTACTGCGGTTCTGGAGGGAGAAGTTTTATTGCCACTCAAATTCTCATTGAAAATAATTTTAATGGAAAAATATACAACATGGTTGGAGGAATAGGGGCATGGAAGGCAGCAGGATTGCCAACCGTTAAAGGTCTAATGCCTTCATTATAAACAATTTTTGGCAACTTTGGAAGATAATCATTTCAATGTTGAACGGTGTAGCGCATCTTTTAATTGTCTTGTAGATTCTCTATTTATTGAGGGTTTGCTGTAAAACTGATGAAAATATACCAGACGTCAAGTTTGACACAGGTAAACCTTATTTTTTCCTAGGTTCAACTTTTATATCTTCTTTTATGTCTGCTAGTCGTTTTGCGAGTTCAATATAGTGATTGATGTCAGAACTTGCATTAATCATCATTTTTGCACCGTCTGGGGAGCCACCGCCATGCATGCAACCAGGAACGCCTGCCCCTAT
>JAUWGG010000182.1 GCA_030606525.1 Methanobacteriota archaeon
ACTGATCATTGGAAAACTTATTCAACATTCAAACCATCTGGTTTCAATGATATATCAAATGTAGATCATAAAACAGCCCTGTGGATAACCATGGTCTCTAAGGATAATCTAACTGTTGTTGGAAAAGTACCAAGCTCAACATCAATTCAATTATACGAGGGATGGAATTTTGTAAGCTATCCATCGTTCATTGATAGAATAGTAGAGGATGCGTTAAATAGCATATGGAGTCATGTTGAGCAGGTGGAAGGATTTGATGAGATCGACTCACCTTATTTTCTGAACACTTTAGCGAATATAGATATCATGACCGTTGGAAATGGTTATTGGATTAAAGTGACTGAAGATTGCACATGGACTGTAGAAAATTAATGCTTATAATTTTTGTAAAAATCAGATACGCTTATAGATATTTCTGGAAAAAGACCCGCCTTTGATATCTTCTTCGATTTGCTTGAGCAGCAGTATTCTTTTAAATGTGGGTGGATGTGTAGAGAACAATGCATTTGCATTAGCCCAGTAGGTGCCTTCAGCTTCTCTCTCCATCGCACTTTCCAGTTCCTTTTCATCGAGAACACCATCACCATCCAGATCATATTGTGCTTTTTTACTCATTATGGTTTTGATCTCTCTCTTTGATCCCACTGGATCGCCAATATAGAACGCTCTAGCACCATGTGCTTCTTCTTTGGACAGTGATAATCCATAAGTTATTTTCGCCAATGCTGAACTCAAGCTGTGAGGGTTTCCAGTGACTAACGCAGAATGGGAAGCCGCATAAAATTCCCTCATACGAGATAATCGTAAGACCAACAGCTGGGTGATGACGTACACTGCATAAGAAACGATTGCGACGATCACGATTGCAACTGCACTTTTGCCTTTCCTTGCGCCGCGAGCTCCAAAGAAAAACGCTCTTGCCACAACATATGCTAACAAGGGAATAGCTGATGCAAATGTCATGACCATTACATCTTTATGCTTCAAATGACCTATCTCATGACCGATAACACCTCTGATCTCATCTCCATTCAAAGAGTGAAGTAAACCAGTATGTACAGCAAGTGTTGATGATTTCATCGTCCTTCCGAAAACAAAAGCGTTCGGGGACGAATCCTCGACAACCGCCAATCTTGGTATGGGAACATTAGATTTTTTACAGATCTCTTGAACGATATCCTCAAGAAATTTATTTTCACCTTTTTTTAAGTATCGCAGACGAGTGGACCACGCCACGATCAATGGAGAGATAAGCCATTGGATCAACATGAAAAGAAGGACCAAAACAATAACAGCGAGCAATGGAAGACCTAAGAAAAAACTTATGACCATCAAAAAGGCAAATAATACTCCAAATAAGAGAATGAGGGTGAGGGACATACCTCTTTTCAGCGCTCCTAATGATGCCACAAAAAGGTTAAATGCAGAGAAGGTATATATCTTTTAGGATTGAGATGGTGGAGATTGCCGAGAAGATCAATTGTCCAGATTGCGGTGCACCTTTAAAACTTGAAGCTGGGGAGGTAATAATAACTTGTGAATATTGCGGTTCTGCAATCAATATGGCTGTAGGAAAGAAATTCTTCTTTAAACACTCTATTATTCCAAATAATTATACACTAGGAGAGATGGAAGGAGTAACAAAGAGTTGGATGCAGAAAGGATTTTTGAAACCCGATGACCTTGCTCGCAAATCAAAAATTCAAAGAATGGAATTGATCTTTCTACCATTTTTTATCGTTCATGTACATGCAACTTCCAAATACAGCGGTGTGTTGACACGAACAGGACAGAATATCCCAAAGGATGGCAAGATCGATAAGGAATATTATTGGAAGATATTGGGGAGAAGAGCTTCCACATTCCCTACTAAAGAATATGAGATACCTTTAAAGGGAAAAGTAAATTTTAACTTATCTAAAATTAGTAAAGGTGCAAAATTCTTGAATTCGGAAATGGATGAGAAGGAAGCGGAGTCATTAGTAAAACAGGAAATCAACACTCATCATAGATATCTTCTCTCGACAGAAATCGATACAATCCATGATATAGATACAACGATGGATATTAAAAATATAGAGTTCGTTCATGCGCCAGTGTGGTTTATTAAATATACGTATAGAGGGAAACAATACGAGATTTTAATTGACGGCGCATCAGGAGAGGACATTAAAGCAGACATACCTACTTCCTCAGGTATTTTTGGAAAAATATTTGGAAGATAGTTTTTAGATATTATCATTCGAATAAAAAATCCTGAATTTCAATACCAAAAACTCTATATCCTATATACTCTATATATAAAACGTACAAAAAGGTGTATAATAAGCTCAAGTTCGTTGATTTTAGAGCGAAATGGCAATAGTGAAGACACCAAAAGGAGGAGGGAATATGAAAATAGAAAATAGAAGAATAAGTTTTTGGAAGAGTGTTTCGGTCGCTATAGCAATGGCTATGCTTGTAATTGCACCAGCGATTGCAT
>JAUWGG010000231.1 GCA_030606525.1 Methanobacteriota archaeon
ATCCTGCAAGCGTGGATTCTATCCCAACCTCTGCAAATCAAGAGGATCATGTCAGTATGGGAACAATTGCTGCAAGGAAAGCGCAAGAGATCTTGAAAAATGTTAGATATGTGATTGCAATAGAACTGCTGTGCGCTTCACAAGGAGTGGAATTCCACAGACCATTGAAGGCTGGTATAGGTGCTCAAACAGCATATGAACTCATAAGAGAACATGTACCAAGATTGGAAGAAGATAGGGTACTGCATCCCGATATCGAGAAGATCACATCCTTAATAGAAAAGGGAGATGTTCTAAGGGTCGTTGAGAAGAAGATAGGGAAGATGAGATGAGAGTTTCTAAGTTTCATTCCCATCCTTACTTTTTTTTGATCTTGCAGCTTTTACCAATAAAGTGCCAAGAATTTCTGCATTTTTAATCGGCTCAAGATCCTTATCTTTTCTAACATCGCCTTTTCCACCAACGCCAATATAAGGGAATGATTTCAATGTAATCACATTCATGTGAAGACAATGAGCAAAGTTCTGGAGATGATAAAGTACAGGTCTAACATTATCTCCACCAGCAACCGCGATCAATCCACAAGGCTTATCCTCAAGAGGATGGATAAACGATGGGTCTTCACATCCCAAAGAATAGGAAAGACACGCAAGTCGTTCCATTAAAGCAACAAGTCTTGATGGCATAGGGAAGTATAAAGGTGAAGCGATGAGAATGCCATCAGCTGATTTCATTTCCTCAAATACCATGGATAGATCGTCTTTTATTACGCATTCGTACGGTCTTTTAGAACATAATTCATAGCAAGCCCTGCATGATTCAATATTCAGATCAGCTAATTGGATTATTTTCGTTTTAATAGAGGAATCCATTTTCTTCACAGATTCAAGAGCTGTATGTATGAGCAGATATGAATTCTTGTTCTTCCTCATGGAACCAACTATTCCCAATATCCTCATTTTCTCACCTTAAGATTTTCACATTTTTTGCAAAGCGCCTTCGAAATCCTTCACACGAAGCTTTTTACCCCTGCCTGATGAAACAATATGCCCTTCTCCCTTCAATCGTTCTGCCTGCGCTTCCACGCCCCCAGGGAATTTCTCATTCAATCCGCCATCTGATCTAATCACGCGCCAATAAGGAGTTATCTGCTTCTTCCCATCCCTTAGATCTTCCTCTGCTACTTCAGCTGCAATTCGAATAAAGATCCCAGCGGTCAGCGGACAAGTGACATCAGCATGATAATCCTTTGCCAATCGTTCTCTGATCTGAGTTATGGTAGCAAGCTTTCCTTTCTCGATGTTGCGCATCAAAGCATCAACATCTAAAGGCTTAGCCATAACCATCTTTCCCGTTCCATATCTTTTTTGCCACTTTTCTGGAACATCAACTATCTTCGGCAGTCCTTCTTCCTTTTCCAATTTCTCTCTCCATGTTTTTCTTGCTTTGGACATAGAATCACCTAAAATAAGCTTCCATTCTATCAAATGCTTTGTTTATCATTTCTTCAGAAACACAGAAGGGTAATCTCAAATGACTTTCCCCCGTCGGTCCAAAAGCTATTCCGGGTGTTGTTGACACTCTTGCTTCTTTCATTTTTTCCTCAATTAGAATATCCTTGGGATTATAAATTTTTCAGATGGAGATTATTTTACCAGCGCCGCCTTCTACACATTTTTCTGGATGTAAAGATTTTATTTCTGCTTTATGTTGTGTGCAATGAGTAGGACAGATCAATTCTAAATTTTTAACTAATTCAAAATC
>JAUWGG010000095.1 GCA_030606525.1 Methanobacteriota archaeon
AGTTGCATGGGACTTGAGAAGCATCCCATGGTGTGTTGATATTTTCACTTCCTAACTTCTGCATATTATGCCCCCTAATCAACCAGTTGCCCTTGCTCCTCACGGTGCAAGCCCACATCCTTTAGGCATGGGTGATTGACCTTATCACCTTCTCTTTTAAGAGATTGGATCTGATTGGCGGTATAGGCGAAGTATTTCATATATACATCGCTCTAAATGAATCCATTCCTTTATTATGATCTATTGATTTCTGTTCATCCTCTATCGCTCATATTTTAATTCAATCATGGATCACTTTCGTTGCTTTGAACACACCATTTTGGAATAATAAGGTATAGTAATTGAAACTGTGTTTAGTTTCCCGCATCTTCACGCATCTTATCCTTCGTTGGATATTGATATCATCCACCTTCTCCATTTTCAAGTGAATGATACCATCACCGAGAAAATCCTCACCGTATTTACCGAATTCCATCGTATTTGAGGGCTGCTCTGAGATGATGAAAGTCGTAACTTCCAAATCCTTAAGCCAACCAAAGAAATGAAACAGCTCATTTCTCGGTCTTTCAAATCCAGCCAATAGTCCAAGGACCTGCAGCGAATCAATTACTAATAGGGTGTAATCCATATTTTCCTTCAGATTTTTTGCGTAGCTCTTAAAGATATGCAACCAAGTGTGCTCTCCAAGTTTCTCTAGTTTTCTTCTGATCAACGATAGATCGACAACACTTATCTTGTCCCCAACAGCATCGATGTTAAAGCCCATGCTCTTCAAATGTCTTAGTAAACCTTTTCTGCTCTGTTCCAAGGTAACATATGTTCCCACTTCTTTATTTTTCAACGCATTGTTATGTAATATAGAATAAGCTAAAGAAGACTTCATAGTACCGGGTTCACCAATGATCAAAACAACATTTCCCCTAGGTATCCCGCCGTTCATCCTTTTATCAAAACCTTCGATATAAGTCTTAACTTTTTCCATAAGCAGGGATATTTATCATTGCATATTAAATTTTGCTCATCGGCTTTGAAAAAATTAATAAAAAAATAAAAAGGGGGAGTAAGCGTGATGTGATTTAGATCTTGGTACGATACCTATCTTTCAGCTCAGCTATCTTTCCCTTGTTCCAACTGCTTGTTTTTGAGAAGAAACCTGTAACTCTGGTTATTCCCTCTACTTTCGGTGAGTGGCAATATACACAATTCTCATTCAAACCTCTGGATGTTTTTAAACAATCAAGGCAGGATGTGAATTCTGGACTGAAAGCAATCTGAGCATTCTGCGTTTTTTCAAAAGTCTTTTTCACAAAATTTGCTAAGCTCTCAGCGCTAGGTCTGCTTTCCCCTAGCCATACATGGCTCAAAGCTCCTGCTTCGATCATTGGGTGAAATAAACCCTCTTTTTTGATCCTATCTATGGGATTGACCTGTTCTGAGACATTAAAGTAAGTCGAGTTTGTATAGTAGATCTCACCTGAACTTCTATTTCCGCGAATGACAGTTGGTGCCTTAAGAGGATAGTGCTGCATATCTAATCTTGCGAGTCTATAAGCTGTGCTTTCTGCTGGTGTCTGTTCTAAAGGCATTTTGACACCGTATTTCTCTCCAATCCTCTCTGCCTCAGTTTTCATATAAGCGATCACTTTCAAACCAAATTTTAACGCATCTGTGGATTCATGCAGCTGTTGCCCGGTATGGTATTGTATCATTTCATTCAGACCGAGCATACCCAATAGGAATGATGCCCTGTGCAATCTATAATAGGGTTCACCATCGAGGTTCATTGACAGTAGAGCTAAAGGTCCTCTGGATCCCATATCAAGAAGTTTTGTGATGAATTCTTTTTTCTGTAGATGAGCTTTGGCTATAAGCTCTATTCTCTGTGTGAGGATCTCAAAAAGCCGATCATCATCCTGATCTGCATCAAATGCTACCCTCGGTAAGTTGATCGTTACATTTTGCATTGCGCTGTATCTCATTTTCCAAGGGGTCTTCGCATCCTCCAGATCCCTCTCATCGAGTTTAAATGCCAAACGGCAGCATTCACTTATCTTAGCTGAACCGTCTCTATCGAACACATAATATGTATTTCCCTTTTCAGAAGCGACTTGGGAGATCTTAAGCAAGAAGTCTTCATGCCCATCTGCATCAAAGAACTTATCGGTCATGTGAACATTCGGTTTTGGGAAAAAGAACGGACGCCCTAAAGCATCCCCTTCTAAATAAATATCGAATAGAGCATTAACGAACCTCTGCGCTTCTGGCAAATATTCTTCATAGGGCTTTCCAGTTCCTTCGCCTTTAGGTCCTATGGCAGGTACACCTAAGAAGTGATCTGGTACTTCCCAGTACAAGTTTATATCGCTGAAGATCGATTGTCCCCCACGGGCAACAGCTTGTTGGGCGAATTCAAAAACAAGGATTTGAGCTATTTGTTTCATTCTTTTCTCATCCACTCCAACTAAATAGGGTGCAAGGAATAGATTGAATGCATCCCATCCTATCGCACCGGCAAAATTTCCCTGTAATGCAGCTGAGAACTTAACGATCTGTTCTATTAAAACTTCTGGATGCTTAGCAGGCTTTGCGATTGACAGCGCATTTGGCAGATTCAAACCGAATTTCTTTACATACTCCATGGATTGACCGCCGCAATACGGTCGATCGATATAGCCTAGATCATGTAAATGGATATCACCGTGCATATGTGCATCTCCGATGTCATGACTGAATACTTCCAGAAGTGCAAATTCCTTTTTAATTCGTTCAGCCAGTGTGAGATTCGTTGCTTCTGGTCCATGCGGTACATTCGCATTTTCTTTGTTTGGGCACACGATGATCTGTCTGGCATCGTACAAGGGTACACCCAATCTCGTGTGCTGTCTTCTGATCGTTGACAAACCATACTCCACTAATTTTGCATTCGTTAGTTCTCGTATCAAAGGTGCAGTTATAATATCTAATTCTAGCTCAAGAATCAGTTTTTCAACCTCTCTCGCAACGATGGATGCAGCATCATCACTGATATCTGTTTCCCGTATTAATGCATCATAAATCCTTTTCTTATTCCATTTCTTTATTTCTTCGTCAGATGTTCTCACGAAGAGCGTGAGTTCTGTTGATTCTTTGCCCATATCTGCTTCCATCTTGATAGTCTCCCCTTTTAATTCATTGGTTCTTACAACTAATTAAGAGGGTATGTAATGTTTAGGAATTTTAGTAAAAAGTAAATATGCGATATAGTTTAAAGGTATTTTTGAACTAGGTTTGTTATCAAAGAATTGGAACGAAGGCTTTATTTATTACCAAGTCTGTTACCATATAGGGGAGAAAATGTTCCTGCCAGAAAAGGATCTTAAGAAGATAATAATCTCATCTCTTAAAAAAGAGGAGAAATCGATTAGTGGTTTATACAGAATGCTAGAAAATGAAGGATATAAGCTGCATCGTCTTACATTAACAGGTTATCTGAAAGCATTATCAGATGTAGGTATTTTAAAGGAAAAAGAAATACCCCCATCAAAAGTTTACACGACATCTGGACATTATGAAAAGAACATATATGAGGCTGTGAGCGAGAAATGCAAGGCAATAGAAAAAGATGAAAAAGAACAGGTGAGGATAGCGATTTATGTCCTTCAAAAACTATTCCATAGAGCAATTTTTTTAGAGGAGATCAAACAATGTGAATTGAAGGGAGGAGTGGATGCAGAGTTAGCGACTGATGAGCAAAGGATGGAAGCAAAAAAGCTATTACAAAAAGCAGGATATCGAATCCCACGTAATGATCCAGTTTATAAGATAAAAGAGAAGTATGAGGAAGAGTATAACACGATCATAATGAATTTATTCCTTGAGAAGTTTTCAGCCCAACCGCTTGTGTTAGAAACAAAGCAATTGAAGCTTATCGGGAAAGAATAAGTATTTATTTGTGCAGAATATTTACTATTTCGATGAGTAGTAAGAAATTATATCGATCAAGCAACAAGTTGATAGGTGGTGTATGCGCCGGTATAAGCGAACATTATGATATGGATCCTACCCTCGTAAGGATATTATGGGTGATCGTTGCTATCGTGAGTTTTGGTTTTGCTGTATTGGCTTATCTTGCATGCTGGGCTCTCATTCCCGAGGAGACATTCTCGGAGGAACAATCGTATCCTATTGATCAAACATCACCACTTCCCCCGCCCCAAGCACCTGTATGTCCAACATGTGGAAAAGCGCCAAAGTATTTACCAAAGGAGAATACCTGGTATTGTTATAATTGCGGTCATTACGTTCCCGAGAGAAAATATTGATCACAACACATTTTAATAATTGTAAAATCACGCAAGTACATTGTATCAGGAACGATCTGTATTAAACCTTTAAAAACCATTAATGTTTTTAGTTCCTAATAGGCTGAAAAAATTTTAAAATTGATTGAGGAAGTGCTAGGCCATTGGGGTGAACGCTCAGAATTGATATTGGTTTCCAAGTGTTTTCTCGATCCCGCGACCCCATGAGCGTCAGTAGTTCGCGGTAAGGCTGCTCCCGTCAGGTCCTGACCCGGTACCCGCGATTAGGAC
>JAUWGG010000203.1 GCA_030606525.1 Methanobacteriota archaeon
AGTTGCAGTAGTGATATTTCTTGGTAACCAGACCTTTCGTAAGACGAAAAAGATGGCTACAGAGCAGTTCAACCAGCAGCAGTTGATATTAGCCCGTTCGGCTGCTAATGGTATAGATGTCTACCTTCAGGGAATCGCTGCTGAACTATCATCATTAACGAATCTACCGGAAGTCCAGCTGATGACTCCAGAGTGTCTAAAATATATGCAGCATGCATATTATGGATCCCCGCCGAGAACCTCAATACGGCGGTTGGACAGTAATGGTGTTTTACGTATGATTTATCCTTTTGAGGGCTGGCGAGGAGAAGTGAATGGTAGAGACTACAGTTATGAAGTTTTCTTTCAAGAAGCTAAGGAAAAAGGACGCATTGGCGTTCGCAGGGTGATTGATGAACAAGGTGAGGCGCGGATCAGAATTGCGGTTCCGATCTATCTGAAACACACACAAAAGACCGTTAAAGTCGGAGATAAGACCGGTATTATTGTAACAACCATTGATCCAAAAAGATCAGAATCGGGTAGATTTCAAGGTGTACTGATAGGTTCCTTTGATCCGCAGATGATTGCTCGAAATATTATTTCACCAATTGTATCAGGTAAAACCGGCTATGCCTGGCTGATGGATGAAGACGGAATTTTTCTGGCTCATCAGGAGGAAGGATTTGTCGGTAGGGATGCATTTGAAGTGCGTAGAGAGAGGAATCCTGACATCTTTTTTGAAGATATCGAGGAAATCCAGAAGAAAATGATAGCTGGAGAGGAAGGGACTGGTAGTTATATTTCCGGCTGGCATCGTGGCGAGAGGGGAGAGATTGATAAACTGGTCGCCTACACTCCCGTACATTTTGATGGTAATACCTGGTCTGTCGCTGTATGCGCCCCGGTTAGTGAAGTGGAAGAAATCATTCATATCAGTAAACGTTCTGAAAAATATACAATAGGTTTTGTAATCTTGGCGCTGATAATAGGAGGGCTTTGTTTTTTTATAATCTCCTATCACTGGTCGCATTCTCTGGAGCAGATGATAAAAAGGCGGACTAAGGAACTGAGAAAGACCATCACTGATATAAAGCGGGCTGAGGAGCATATCCGACACTTGAATAGTGTTCTCAAAGCTATTCGATCTATTAATCAGTTGATTGTAGTGGAGAAGGACAGAAAAAGTCTGCTCCAGAAAGCCTGTGATGCTATGACAGAAGCAAGAGATTATTATGCGGCATGGCTTGGATTCCTGAAGGATAGTGAAAACTTTGCTATGGTTGTAGGTTCCGGTTTTAGGAAAGATTTATCTCAATTCTGCGAACAAGTGGTAGGTGGTGATTATCCTCCCTGCATCAAAAATGCTCTCGCTCAGAAGGAGAGTCTCTTGTTCACGCACAAATCTAGAGAGTGCAGAGATTGCCTTTTCAAAGACACATACGCGGGGAAAGTAACTGTAATTATTCGTATCGAATACACTAACAGGTTATTCGGGCTGTTTGCTGTATCGATGGAAGCTGATATTGCTAACAATGAAGAGGAAAAGATGCTCTTGTATGAGGTGGCTGGAGACATAGCGTTTGCTCTCTACAATATGGAATTGGAAGAGGAGCGCGAGCGGACGGAGGATGAGATAAACAGTTTAGCAAAATTCCCAAGCGAAAATCCCAATCCTGTGCTGCGTGTAAAAAAAGATGGCACAATACTTTTTGCCAACAAGGCAGCTACGCTCTTATTGAATGCCTGGGGGTGTAAGGTGGACCAACCTTTACCCGAAAGTAGTCGCAAATTCATTATTGATGTTTTCAGTTCCGGCACAAGCAGAGAGACTGAAGTTGAATGTCAGGATTGTACGCTCTCACTTACGTTTGCACCGGTAAAAGGTGAAAACTATGTCAATATATATGGGCTTGACATCACCGAGCGTAAGAAAATGGAGTTTAAATTAATCCGTTTGTCTAACGCTGTCAAGGCGTCCACAGATAGCATCGTAATCTCTGACCTTGAGGGTAAGATTACCGATTTGAATGAAGCAACCCTGAAAATGTACGGCACTGATAACAAAGCAGACTTGATTGGTAAAAGTTCCTTTGATATTCTCGCTCCAGAAGATAGGGAAAAAGCAATTGCAGGAATGAAAGAAGTAATGGAAAAGGGATATATCAAAGATCGAGAGT
>JAUWGG010000008.1 GCA_030606525.1 Methanobacteriota archaeon
TTGAAGTCCAGCATCATCATCTCGCAGCGATCGCATCGACAACCCACGTCCATATGGATGTGCAAAACTGCCTAGAAGTTTTAATTCTGGAGGGAAAAGCAGGTCAAGTTAAAAAATTAGCTGATGAGATAATCAGTATAAAAGGTGTAAAGCACGGAAAACTCACAATGACCAGTAAAGAATTTTGAAAATGAATATTTTTAATCACGAATTTTTTTTAAACCACGAGGATATCTCTTTTCTGCAAGCCCTGTATAAATGTTCTTAAATTTAGTCCATTGGGCTTTATATTCCTCGCTCACATCAGCGATAATTTTAGCAGGGATACCAACTGCGATCTTCTCATCTGGTATGACCTGTTTATTTTTAACAACACAACCTTCTCCCACAACACTCCATTTACCTACCACAGCATAGTCGCTAACTATTGAGCCCATGCCAATTACCGCATAACTGTGAATTGTACAGTTGTGAATTATTGCGCTGTGTCCTACAGTAACATTGTCCTCTATGATGCATTTTTCATTAGGTCTTGCATGAACGACGCAGTTATCTTCGATGCTTGTTTCATCACCTATTTCAATACTGCCGTAGTCTCCCCGAATCCTCGCTCCAGGCGCAATAAAGCATTTATCACCTATGATCACATCTCCGATTATATCAGCGCTCTCACTGATCCAAACCCCTTTCCCAATTTTAGGTTTTTTCCCTTCGAACTCGTATATTCCCATATTCTCACTTCTCCTGATGTTGCGCTTTTCTCAGCATTTCATTAAGCTCTTCAGCTCGAATGTAGTCAATCACTTTTATATCAACCTCCTCAACTCCCTCAACTGATTCTACAGCCTTCTTTATGTTGAAAGCTAATTGTATGCCAAGAGGACAGATGGGTGAGGGTGGACGAAATTTTAGGATTGCTTTTTTACCTTTTACTTCTAGGTCTTTCACCAATTCCATGGCGATTACGCTCAACCCAGTTTCTGGAGCTATAACCTTTTCCAGACTTTCTACGATGCTTTCCTTTATATTTTTCTGCACAATATCACCTTTCTCTATTTTTCAATCATTTGAATGTTCCCTTCCATTCTCTCTGTTTCAATGGATTTTTACCATATTGGTGATATGTCCCTCAATCTTTTGACAACGTCAGGTAAAACATTTGTCACATATTCCACATCTTCCTTAGTATTACCTCTACCTAATGTAAGGCGCAAAGAGCTATGCGCTTCTACCATGGTCAACCCAATGGCCAGTAGAACATGCGACGGGGTCAATTTCTTTGAAGAACATGCTGAACCAGTTGATACCGCTATACCTTTTTCATCTAGAGTGAGTACAAGCGATTCTCCCTCGATACCTGTAAATCTAAAGTGGGCGTTGTTAGGTAATCTATTGGTTGGGTGTCCATCAAGATAAGATTCCTCAATGTTGTTTAATATATTCTTTATCAATTCATCCCTTAATTCAGTCAAGTGTTCGTTATCTTTAGTTAATCTCTCTTTAGCAAGCTCACAAGCTTTGCCCAAACCAACTATGCCTGGTATGTTCTCCGTGCTCGACCTTAGACCTTTTTCATGTCCGCCGCCGTGAGCAAAAGCTTCAAGTTTTACCCCCTTTCTGATATAGAGCGCACCCGCGCCCTTGGGACCATATATCTTATGTGAGGAGATCGAGAGAAGGTCTATGTTCATCTTATCCACATCAATAGGTACTTTTCCTACGGTTTGAACAGCATCTGTATGGAACAGGATATTTCTTTCTCTAGCTAATTTTCCGATTTCTTTGATAGGTTCAATCGTTCCAATATCGTTGTTCGCATGCATGATCGAAATCAGGAAAGTGTTCTTTCCGATCGCATTTTTCACATCAGTTACACTTACCATTCCGTATCTATCAACTGGCAGATATTCTACTTTAAATCCCTGTGTTTCGAGATATTTACATGTTTCCAGTACAGCTGGATGTTCAATGGCACTTGTGATGATATGAGGTCCATGAGAATCTGCATTATACTTTTTTTTCTTTAGGGTTACACCCTTTATCGCAATGTTGTCCGATTCTGTTCCACCAGCAGTGAATATTATCTCTTCCTCATGTGCGCCAATTAGATCAGCTATCTTTCGACGCGCTGCTTCCATAGCAGTATTTGCCCTTCGGCCAAAGGAGTGGAGAGAAGAAGCATTTCCAAACTTTTCTGCAAAATAGGGCAGCATAGCCTCGAGCACCTCTAGGTCAACTGGTGTTGTTGCAGAATGATCCATATATATCTGTTTTATCATGTTTTCACCTATTATTGATCATCAATGAACAATCGCCGGGGGTGAGTGCAATTTATCCCTTTTAATCTTTTCTCTTGGCTGAATATTACTGCGCATTCACATAGCTTATTTTTAACGAAAGTTAAAAGTAAATACATATAAAGTTATATAGACGTTGTGCTAATGGTGAGTGCATGAAAGTGCCATGCGAGATCATAATGTGGTATATCTTACCATCTATAAGGAAGGAGATCGCTAAAGCTATGATAAAGAATCATGGATTAAATCAAAAGGAAGCAGCTAAGCAATTGGGAATAACCGATGCAGCGATATCTCAATATCTCTCAGCTAAACGAGGTAAAGTTAAGATCACCGATCCAGATATCTTAAGCGATATCAAAATATCAGCTAAACGAATAATAGAAGGCAATGAGAAAAATCTGATTGAGGAAACTTGCAGGATTTGTGGACTACTGAGGAAGAGTAAAGTATTCTCAGACATCTGCAAAGCTCATATGGGCGATCTCGCATTCGCGTGCGTCTTTTGTCCAAATGATTCAAAAGATGGAACAGATTTCTCATGATGCCAAAAGAGTATAAGGGATATCATTTGAACTGGTGATCTTGTGAAAGAATATATCGTTGTATATCACGGCAATGAGAAGAGGGAAATAGAAATCACAGGAGATACAACACCTTTCGATATACTCAAACAGTTCGATCAAAACCCAGATGTTATCATCGTTGTTAGAAACAACACACCAATACCTTTGGATGAGACGCTCAACAGCGGAGACACCATTAAGTTAATTCAAATAACTTCCAGGGGATAATTTGCATAAGGTGAATAGATGAAAGTTGTGGCTCTTCTCTCAGGTGGGATAGATTCTGCGGTGGCGATCTATCTTATGATGAAGCAGGGAGTTAATACTGTAGCGATCAACATGGACAATCGACCGTTCACCGATGAGAAACAAACAAACAAAGCTGTGAAACTCGTGGAGCAGTTATCAAAAATATTCAACAAGAGGATCAAGATGTATGTAGTGCCATTTGGAGAGACGATACAACCACAAATCACCAAGAACTGCAATAGCCATCTGCAGTGTGTGCTGTGCAGACGAATGATGTTTCGCATAAGCGAGAGAATAGCTGAGAAAGAAAATACTGATGCCATATTGACAGGCGAATCGCTCGGGCAAGTAGCATCCCAAACCCTGAGAAATATTAAAGTCGAAGAGCAGGCTGTTGATTTACCAATAATCAGGCCGTTGATCGGTTTAGATAAGGTAGAGATAATCGATATAGCCAAGAAGATAGGGACATACGATATCTCAATAGCTCCAGGATTGTGCTGCACCATTGCTCCAAATAAACCAGCTACACATGCAAATCTATCAGATATACAAATTCAAGAAGAAAAGATGAACATCAATTCTATAGTGAAAGATGCAGTAAAGAATGCGGTGGTAATGTAAAAAATCAGGAGAAATATATTCAACTTTAAACCATCACTACACTCTTGATCTCAGGTATATTATCTTTGAGCACTTTCTCAATCAAACCCACTTTTGTCATCTGTGAGAAAGGGCAGCCGACGCAGGCGCCCATCAACCTTACCTTTACCACCCCATCTTTCCCATCCACGTCCACAAGTTCGACATCGCCACCATCTGCTCTAAGGATAGGTCGAACATTTCTTTCAAGTACTTCTTCAACTTTTTCTCGCATGTCATCACCCATTCTACATCTGTTACTATCTATCCAGATAAAATAGTGTGTGGTTATATAGTTTTTGCTGTTATTGATTTGCGAATAATCAAAGCGCATAAGTTAATTTTAAATCCCATAAGGTTATGGCTTGTTGTATGAAATACATTAGTGGCTTGATCTTCCATGAGCATGATTTCATCGAAGGATATGTAGGATATGAAGACGGCATCATCCAAGAGATTGGAAAAGGAAGAAAGGACAGTGAGATCAAAGGAACGATCATTCCCACTTTTGTCAATGCTCACACTCATATCGGCGATTCGATCGTTAAAAAGGTGCTTGGAGGAAAAATAAAGGGTACGATCGAAGAACTGGTTAAACCTCCTAATGGGCTGAAGCATAGGATCTTAAGGGAAGCGGAAGACGAAGAAATAGTTGGGACCATGAGCTCTACTATAGACGATATGCTTAGCTCTGGGATATCATGTTTCTGGGACTTTAGAGAATTGGGAATTAGAGGTATTAAGCAGCTTTATCAAGCGCAAATCGGATCGCCGATCAAATCGCGCATTTTCGGCCGTCCCCAGAAAATGGAATATTGCAAAGATGAAATGGAAGCGCTGTTGAAAGTGGTGGATGGTATTGGTGTGAGTTGCATCACGGATTGGGATTATTCTGAGCTTGAAAAAGTAGCGAAACATGCAAAAAAAGAGGGAAAACTATTCTCTTTGCATGCAAGTGAAGCATTCAGAGAGGACATAGACCTAATTTTAGATCTGAATCCCGATTTCCTGATTCACATGACGAAGGCAAACGACGGAGATCTGGAAATATGCGCTGATAATGACATTCCAATTGTTGTTTGTCCCCGCTCGAATGCTTTTTTTGGTCTGATGCCAGATATTAAAAGAATGCTTAAAAAAGGCTTAACCGTAGCATTAGGGACAGATAATGTGATGATCGCCTCTCCTTCTTTGTTCGACGAGATGAGATTCTTATCCGAGAGGAATAAATTATATAGGTTGAGCGATGACCAGATTTTTAATCTATGTTTGAACTCAAGGAAACTTTTAAATCCAAAAGATAGTATAGGGTTCAAAGAAGGTTATGAAGCGGAGTTGCTTGTGCTGGACATATCAACTTCCAACATACCCCATCATATACTGCACGCTAACAGCAGGAATATCAAGCTCATCTGTATGGGTAACTGGGAGGAAACAAAATGAAAGTAAAAGATGTAATGACGAAGGAGCCGATTGTAGCGGAGATACCATGTAGTAGAAACGATGTGCTTAGATTACTTGTAACCCATGGTAAGACAGGTGTACCTGTAGTTAGACGAAAGGACAAAGTTTTAGTTGGATTCGTGACCCGACAGGATTTTTTCGCTAATCCAGAAGAAGAACAAGTTGCTTTGGTCATGAGAAAGGATTATTCGATAGTTCATCCAAGTACAGACGTTAGGAAAGCTGCTGAGATGTTTGTAAAGAATGATATACACCACATGCCAGTGGTAAAAAAGAACAAACTGGTAGGTGTTGTAACCCCAGCCGATCTTTTGATCATTGTAGAAGAAGAAAAGATAGACTTGCCAGTTGAACAGATCGTTCGAACCCCTTGCATCCCAATTTATGAGAATACACCATTACCGATCGCATCAGCGATGATTGGGATATGTAATGTTTATGCATTTCCTGCATTGAATGACGAAGTCAGATTGTCAGGCATCATTACCGATAGGGACCTATTCAATCTATCGCATATAAATGGCAGTGTTGTTGTTTCAGATCTAGGGCTTGGGGAAGATGAGAATCCATGGACATGGGAAGGTTTGAGAAATATAATGAAGTTGTATTATGAGGTCTCAAAGATCCAGCTGCCAAACTTAATGGTCAAGGATGTTATGG
This sequence comes from Methanobacteriota archaeon, assembly GCA_030606525.1. Lineage (GTDB taxonomy): Archaea > Thermoplasmatota > Thermoplasmata > JAUWGG01 > JAUWGG01 > JAUWGG01. Next base: position 5,879 of record JAUWGG010000008.1, read on the forward strand.
TTAAAAAACCTGTAACCGTCTTCAGAAAATCAAGTGTAAGCGAGGCTGCCCGCATAATGAGGAAGAACGATTTCGGTCAACTGCCTATTAGGGATTCTGAAGACCGATTGTTGGCGATGATCTATGAGTTGGATGTGGTATCAACACTTATTGAATGAGGACAGAATGGGCTGCCATTGTGAGGAGTAAGGAATGAGCAAAAGATATGATGATGTGATGTCTTTATCTCTCAGAAGAGGGTTCATCTGGCAGGCTGTAGATATCTACGGCGGCTTAGCTGGATTTTATGATTATGGACATTTAGGTGCAAGACTCAAAAGAAATTGGGAAGATTTATGGCTGAAATACTTTCTTAGTTTAAATGACAACTTTCATTTGATAGATACAATAAACATTCTTCCCTACGCGGCCTTGAAATCTTCTGGGCATGTCAGTCATTTCACAGATTATTTGGTAAGATGCGGGAAATGCTCCGGTTCCTATAAAGCAGATCAATTGATCGAAGAGGAAACGAATATTTCTGCTGAAGCCTTAAGCGCAGAAGAAATAGACTCAAAGGTAGAAGAGTTGGGAATAAAATGCCCTAAGTGCAAAGGTACATTGGGAAAAGCATCTCCATTTAATACCATGTTTCCTTTGCTTATAGGACCAGCAGGAAAAGAAAAGGCCTTTTTGCGACCTGAGACAGCCCAGGGTGCATACCTCAATTTCAAACGAGAGTTCGAATCGTTAAGAAAAAAACTTCCCTTGGGTCTAGCTATTATAGGAAAGATATACAGAAATGAGATATCCCCAAGACAAGGTGTCTATAGACTAAGAGAAATAATTCAATCTGAGCTGCAGATCTTCTTCGATCCTAATGCCATTGATAAAGAGATAAATTTTGACGAGATTGCAGATTATGTTCTAAAGATACATTTCGTTAAGGATAGGAAAAAGCAGAAGGTAAGCATGATATCATGTAAACAATTGGCTGATGAGAAGATATTACCGCGATTTTATATCTATTACATGGCTAAAGTACAGCAATTTTATTTGAACGAACTCAATATCCCGATAGAGAAGTTCAGATTTTTTGAATTAAGTGAAGAAGAAAGAGCGCATTATGCAAAGCTGCATTTCGATATCGAGGTCGATTTAGAAACTTTAGGTGGGTTCAAGGAAGTGGCTGGTATACATTACAGAGGAGATTATGACCTTAAAAGCCATGAGCAGGGATCCAACCAAAAAATGACCGTATTTTTGGATGGAAGAAGATTCATACCTCATGTGATAGAGCTGAGCTTTGGTGTGGACCGCAATGTTTGGGCTTTGCTCGATACTTTTTTCGTGAAAGAAGAAAGAACGATCTTTAAATTGCCGAAACAGATCGCACCTTATTCAGCTGCTGTTTTCCCATTGGTAAATAAGGATAATTTGCCAAAAAAAGCTAATGAGCTCTTCAATGAGCTTAAAAAGGAACTGACTGTATTCTACGACACTTCTGGTTCCATAGGACGAAGATATGCAAGGATGGATGAAGTAGGTACACCCTACTGCATAACGATCGATTACCAAACTTTGGAGGATAACACCGTTACCATCAGGGATAGGGACACTGCAAAGCAAATAAGGATCAGCGCAGGCAAAATAATGCCGTTCTTAACTGATCTGATCAAAGGCAAAGAAGTTATAAAATGATCCTTTTATTCTAAAATCCATTCGAAATAACCATATCTCATGAATACATTTACTGAACAATGAAAAAATTCACAGATCAATTACTTGTTTTAATTGACAAAGCTGTAAAGAGATCAATTCATGGGGTTGACAAAGTGGCAGTGCCCTTCTCAGGTGGATTGGACAGCGCAGTGATCGCGCACACAGCAGGAAAATATACGGATGTATATCTCTATACAGTAGGTATTAAAAACTGCTATGATTTTGGAAAGGCAGAAGCAGCAACAGATTTCTTTCGCTTACCTTTTAAAAAAATAATAATTAACAATGAAGATATTAAGCGGGCAATCATTGAATTGATCGAAATAACCAACCAAAGCAACCCAGTCAAGATATCCTTTGGATTAGCGCTTTATTTTGCTGCAAAAAATATAGAGGAAGAAATATTATTGAGCGGACAGGGAGCTGATGAACTTTTTGGTGGATACGCTCGTTATCTCGATTATTTAGAAGTATCCAGCGATTTGTTACAAGAGGAGATGAAAAAAGACGTAAAAATGTTAATAAATAATATATCGTTTGAGAAAGCGATTGCTGAGCATTTTGGTAAGAAACTTTTCCTTCCTTTTTTAGACAATGCACTCATCGATTTCTGTTCCTCATTACCTGTTGAGTACAAAGTTCAAGGAAAAGAACGAAAGATCATATTGAGGGAAGCAGCCAAAACTATGGGTATCCCTCATGAAATCGCTTATGCACCAAAGAAAGCAGTGCAGTACAGCTCTGGCATCATGAAGATCATTAAGAAAATGGCGAAGGAAAAAAATATGAGCGTAAAAGAATATATAGACAAGACAAGCGCTCCAAAGAGATGATGTGTGAATGATGCCGAAAACGATCGTTAAGAAGATTTGCCTCCTTGGAAATGGTAAGGTAGGCAAAACCTCCCTCATTAGAAAATTCGTTTTTGATACCTTTGACGATAAGTACATTAAAACGTTTGGTACAAAGGTAACCAAGAAGAAATTAACTATTCAGCGCTCCGATAGAAAATGGAATTTGACCTTCTTGATCTGGGATATTTTGGGGCAGAAGATGCATGATAGACTTCATTCTGCTTATTATAAAGGGGCAGCCGGAAGTTTGATCGTTTGCGATGTTACACGAAAAGAAACTTTGGAAAGCTTGGAGGATTGGATAAATGTTTTTCATAATACTGTATTAAAACAGCCAGTAATTTTCTTAGGAAATAAATGCGATATGCTCGATGAAGCAGAATTCGGTGCTGAGGAATTAGGAAAATCGGCATCGAAGTTCAATATACCTTTTTATTTAACGAGTGCAAAATCGGGTGAAGATGTTGAGAAAGCATTTTATAATCTCGGAGAGTTAATCATAGCAAGAAGGGATGATCATGAAAGATGAAAAGGAACACATAAGCTTTTTTGTAATGCCCGGTTCCGCTCTTCGAAGTTTGAGGGATGAACTTCAGATATCAGCGGGTGAAGAGGGAAGCAAAGAAACACTCGAAAGATATGGTTACAGATGCGGTGAGGGCTTAGTTCAGGAGATAGATATTGAATGTGAACATTCGAACGAGCTGAAGACCATGATGGACTCACTTATGTATGAAACTGGATTGGGACGTCCTGTTGCAATTGAGGTTTTAAATGGCGAGATCATCATAAGTTTAGAAGATACGGTTGAGGCATTGGCAAAATCAAAAGGCGAATGCAGCTTCACCAAAGGATACCTGTCAGGGATCATATCGACATTGCGCAATAAAAAATATGACTGCATCGAGGAAGAATGTATAACCAAAGGAGATAAACGCTGCGTTTATAGATTGGCTCAAACTGAGGAATACATTTATCCATCAAAGGAAAAAGAAAAGGAAACTGAAAGAATTTACCGTCTTGAAAAGGGATGCACTTTTTTGATAAAAGAGGAGATACCAGAGAAAGGTTATGAGGTATTCGTTGATTATGTTACCCACGGTTCTCCAGGCCTATGTGTTACCCGAGATTATCCTGAAAAGATCAGTAAAAAATATGCGCTTGAGAAGACCCCGATCATCTGGTTATCTACGGTTGATACGAAGAACGCCATGCCGCCCCAGAACCTTTCAGCATTGTTCTATCACATCGAAACCTTTCTAAAAAAAGCTAATGAAGGTGTTGTGATATTATCTGGCTTAGAATACCTTATAGCCAATAGCAGTTTTTTGTCAGTACTGAAATTCATTCAATTATTGAACGAGCAGGCAGCAGTCAACAATTCCATCATCATATTACCTGTAAGCCCTCTAACTTTAGATGAAAAACAACTCAAGATGATCGAGCGCGAGGTAAAGGTTTTTGAGAGGTAGGTAAATTCAAATCTCAGATTTCCTTCCCCATATAAACCCCATATCTCTTATAATCAAATTTTCGATAATAATTGCGCGTGCCAACGCCGCTCATCACTAATATTCTCTCTCTTTGCCACTCATCTTTAACGATGCGCTCACACTCCTCGATCAAAGCTTTTCCATATCCTCTATGCTGCCATTCCTTCTTTGGCGCTTCATCGATGGGAACCATTTGACCGAATACTTTCAATTCACGTATTATCCCGCTATTTTTAACTTCTTTTCTATGAGCTTTTTCAGATGGTCTGCGCAGTCGAGCGTATCCTATGAGCAGATCATTTTTCACATCTTCAAAAGAAAGGAATATTTCTTTACCATCGCATGCATCATAATCTTCCCTTAACAATTCTATATTATCAAGGATATCATCGTTCCCCTTCTCATCTAGATATCTGCGACCTATTTCTCTGCATCGAATGCAGGGGCATTTTTCATCTCTTTCCTTCAAATGTTCTTTTACAAGCTGTCTTAAATGACCCTTCTTGACACCATCCACTATCAACTGTGCAGGAATATCTCTTTGAATGCGCTGTATGCGGACCCATCTTGGCACATTCTTTTTCATCTCTGCGATCAATCTCACCATATCCTTCATATCATAGGGTGTATACTCATCTGCCTTCAGCATTCGATAGAGCTCGGTGCCCTCAATGATCAATGTTGGATATATCTTCAACATATCAGGTCTGAAATTATCATTATGAAATACTTGCTTGAACGATGTCAAATCCTTTTCATAGGAGGAATGTGGTAAGCCTGGCATCACGTGATAGCAAATCTTCATACCTGCATCCTTGGCGAGCTGTGTAGATCTCTTTATTTCTTTTATCCCGTGACCCCTCTTCACCCTTTCTAAAATCTCATCACTCAATATTTGAACTCCCAGCTCAACTCTTGTAGCTCCAAATCCTAAAACTTGATCGATATGCTCCTCCATGAACCAATCTGGTCTTGTTTCAACAGTTAGACCTATACATCTTGATTTTGCATTTTCATTCAGTAATTGCGCTTCTTCTAGATTTTTTTGCTCTTTTCCATTTAAAGCATCGAAGCACCGCTTAATAAACCATTCTTGATAATTTTGTGCTCGAGAAGTAAATGTACCTCCCATGATGATCAGATCGATCTTATCGGTAGAATGCCCGATCATTTTCAACTGTTTCAGTCTTGCTCTTGCTTGCTCGTATGGATCGAAGTCATGTTGTGCAGCTCTAAGAGCGGCTGGCTCTCTCCCTGTATATGATTGCGCTGTACCATACTCTACACCACCTGGGCAGTAGATGCATTTGCCATGTGGACAATCAGCGGGAGAGGTCATAACCGCGATAACAGCCACTCCCGAAATCGTTCGAGAGGGTTTTTTTCTTAATAGCACTTTTACCTTATCATATACTGCTGATGGAGCGCAAGCTAAAATATCAGCATCTGTTGGCAAATTCTCTATACTATACTTTTTGCAGTACTCTATTTTCGCTCGCTGCAGTTCGTCCTTTGTTCTTATCTTAGAGGAAAGGATGTCATCGATTATTTCGCCATACTCCATGATCTCAGCTATACCATTTGGATATATAAGGATTGATTCGAATCGTGCGAAAAAATGCTAAATAATTTTAACTTATTCGTCGAGAAGCCCCCTTCCGAGAGGTGTGGGGGGGCGAATCGGCACTAACTTTATATAATCCATCCATATTTCTACTTATGATAGGGCAGGGATTGCCCGAATATACGCCTTTGGACATCAAGACCTCCGTAACCCTCGCAAGAGGAGACCGAGTCTGGTGGATGAATTAGGAAGCTCACTCCAAAATCTATGATTTTGGTGAGGGTAGTTCACATGCCATCATATTGATGGAGAAAATAGGATAGAATGATTCTTTGCAGGGATGAGTAAAATGGAGTGGCTGGAGACATCAATAAGCATTAGTTGCCTGCTTAAATTCGTGGTTTTTGCTGTGTTGGTAGTGAGATATACACAAAATAAAAATAAATTAATTCTCTATTGGATGATAGGATGGTTGTTTTTCTCTTTGTTTGCGTTATTCGAATTGTTCACTATTTGGGTAAAAGGTGGATTCTGGAATGATTTTTGGATGTCTGCTAGCTATTTTGTTTTTGCTTTAACTGCTGTAGTTCTACTCCAAAGTACAATCTATATGAAAAGTGGAAAGATCATAGAAAAATATAGAATTCCTTTGGTACTAGCAGTAATCGCTTTCTTTTTCGCTCTGATAGGGGTCTTTATAATTAAAGAATGGCCTTGGTGTGCTCTCCTTCCCATGTGGATTGGTGGAATTGCACTCATTGCTACAGGAATTTATTTTGGATCATATGCCGCTCACCGAGGGAATCCTGCTGCATATGTAGTAAGTGTAGCACTTGTATTACACGGTGCCCACTTTCTTGACTATCCATTCTTGAGACCTGTAGAATGGTTCGCACCATATGGTTTTTGGATCGGTTCGGTATTCTCATCTCTGTTTGCTGTTGGGTCAATAATGCTTGTTTTTCCAAAATGGTATTTACAACCAATTACTGAGGTTGCAAAACCTACTGCAAAGAAAGAAAAAATAGAAGAGAAATATGAACTTGAACTGCATCAAAGTTATCTTGTCAAAGAGGAAAAACCGCGAAAGAGCTTTGAGATTTTTGTTAATGAAATTGAGCATGGCGCTCAAGGATTGATCGTTACAAGACAGTATCCAGATAAAGTTCGAAAAAAGTATGGACTCGAAAAGACACCTATAATTTGGTTGAGCACAAAACTGGGTGATAATAATATAGACCCCACAAATATCGCAACTTTGATACATGTGATCGTCAATTTCATTCAGAAGAGCGAAGACAGCATTCTTTTGGTGGATGCTGTCGAGTATTTAGTTGCAAACAACGATTTTCAAATTATTTTGAGAGCGATAGAGCGATTGAACGAAGTGGTGATGCAGTGCAATTCAAGAATGATGATCTCCTTGGATCCCAGAACCCTTGAGATGAACGAAGTGGCAATATTGGGAAGGAATATGGAGGTTATCGAGATCAGTTAACAGATGTGAGCGGGAAATCCCACACTCTTTAGAGGTGGGATGAGAGCGAACAGTACTTTCACCCCTCTCCAGGATACTTTTATATATTTCTTTTTCCATATTATCACTCAGTGATGGATAGGGCAGGGACTGTCCGAATCCGCAATTGGAAACGCCTGTGTAGACCTGTGAGCTTTGCTCGTAATCGGGATGTAACCGAGAGGGTCGAGAGCCGATCTGACGGATGGCTCGATGAAGCAGGAAGC
>JAUWGG010000217.1 GCA_030606525.1 Methanobacteriota archaeon
TGAGCGAAGCAATCTCAGTATCCGAGATTACCACGCCCGCTTGTAGCGGACTCGTAATGACAGAATGACAGAAAAACAGTGAGCCTTTACAGAGTTTTTGATGAGTAAATTACTGAATGATATCGCCAGAAGTCTAATCAAAAAGAAACTAAGCTTGAGTATTTGCGAATCATGTACCGGCGGCATGCTGGGTACGTTTATTACTAGTGAGCCAGGGAGCTCAAAGTACTTCTGTGGTGGTGTAATCGCCTATTCAGATGAAGTGAAGCAGAGAGTTGTTGGTGTCAGACAGGCAACGCTGAGCAAATATGGTGCAGTGAGTGCTGAGGTGGTCCGGGAAATGGCTCAGGGTGTGCTTAAGAGATTCAAGGCTGATATTAGCATTAGCATTACCGGGATTGCTGGACCAACCGGTGGAACCAAGAAGAAACCCGTGGGTTTGGTCTATCTATGTGTGGCGACAAGGCAGCATGTAGCAGTTGAGAATTGTATGTTCAAAGGCAGCCGTAATCAAATAAGAAGAGAAGCTTGCAAAAAGGTACTTAGACTATTGAAGCGTCTGCTCGGGTGATATGAATAAACTGAAGATACTTTCTTGGAACGTAAACGGCATACGAGCTGTGTGTAAAAAGGGGTTTGTAGATTGGTTTATCAAGGAGAACGCGGATATTATGTGCCTTCAGGAAACCAAGGCTCATGTCGCGCAAGTGCCTATCGATATAAGTGATATGAAAGGATATCGTACCTATTTTTCATCCGCAGAAAGGAAAGGGTATAGTGGCGTAGGGGTATTGACAAGACATGAACCGCTTGATATTAAAAAGGGATTTGGTCGGGCAGAGTTTGATAATGAAGGTAGAACATTGATTATGGATTACGGTAAATTCATACTTTTCAGCATGTACTTCCCAAATGGGGGTATGTCTGAGGCACGCCTCAAATACAAGATGGATTTTTATAATGCATTCCTTGAATTTATCAACAACCTGAAAGAACAGGGAAAAAAGTTAATTATCTGTGGTGATATCAATACCGCACACACTGAGATTGATATCGCTCGACCGAAGGAAAATGAGAAAGTATCGGGTTTTTTAAAGGAAGAACGTGCCTGGATCGATAAATTGATCGCGCATGGTTTCATTGATACATTTCGCGTTTTTTATCATAAAGGCGGTAATTACACATGGTGGGATTATAAGAGCCGAGCCCGTCAGAGGAATATTGGTTGGCGGCTCGATTACTTTTTTATCAGCGAGAATCTACAAAAGCATCTGAAGTCCGCATTTATCATGTCTGATGTCTATGGTTCTGATCACTGCCCATTAGGTATTGATATTGAAATATAGGAGGGAGGAGAAACGATGAGGACATTTCTAGCCGTTGAAATACCCGAACAGGTCAGAAGGAAAGTCGATCGTTTCATAAATGAAGAGAAGAAGAATAGGCTACCAATAAAATGGATTAAAATCGATAATCTACATATTACGCTTAAATTCTTGGGTGAGATTGATGAGAAAAAGCAACAGGAGATACTATCGGTGCTAGAAGATATCAGCGAGAGCAAGCCATCTTTTCAGATGGATTTGGAAGGTGTCGGGTGTTTTCCTCATCTGAAAAATCCGAGGGTTCTATGGATAGCTGTACAACAGGGGAATGAAGTATTGACTGATATTGCTAATGAATTAGAAGAAGGGCTTAGCCCATTTGGGTTCAAAATCGAAAAACGGTTTCATGGACACCTGACCATCGGTAGGGTAAAGAAATTCTGCAAGGTCGATGATATTCTTGCAAGATCATTCAAGTCAGAGGTCTTTTCGGCTTGTGCAATCACCCTTTTTAAATCAACCCTAACTCCACAAGGTCCAATATACGAAGCCTTAGAGAAATTCAATTTGGGATAACATGAAAACGATTCTGCAAGGCTGAAGCCTTATCCTACAATCCCACAATGATGTATGCTTCTCGTTGATGGTTATAGGGCATCGCCGCCCGTATCG
>JAUWGG010000114.1 GCA_030606525.1 Methanobacteriota archaeon
TAAATAAAGCACAGTAATTTACAGGTCATATTATATCTTCTCGGGATCAGCTACACCCCTTTTTTCTCCGCTTTTCTCGTAACCGAAGCCATTCGGTTATTCATCTTCCCTATTTAATATACTATATTTAGAGTATATAAAGGCAATGCTACCTGCATATGCATGTACCTTTTTATACTTTTCATTTTCTCCTTTTTCGAGAGTGTCGGCGGGACTGAAACCCCGGCAAAAGAATAAGCGCGAAGCGCGTTTCTTCAGCTCTATCCTAAATAAAAAAACGGAAGGAGGGGGAATAAAGTTTTGCGCCCTCTAGAAAATCAAAGCAAAGGTTTATCCCCCTTTCCTGACGAAGACATGTTTTATACGATCTCAATAGAGCTGTGCTAATACAATGAGTAGGATCCTACTGAGTCTGAGATCAAACCTTAATCTCCCAAAGGGTTATAAGGTTAATTCGCAGACGCTTGAAATCGGCTGATATTTCTATACTCACAATTCAAGATGAGGTGAATCCAAACCCGAAAGGGCTCGATTGGGCTGAAGGCCCAATTTTGGTTTCGGCGAATCTGGCATGAAATATTAAGTGTCGTGCGACTGTTGGAAACCCGTAGGGCTCGAAGAGTCGGCGAAGCCGATTTACAATAGTTGCTAAGTAAGCGCTTGTAAATGTTCGGAGTTGGATTTTTAAGGTACTGCCGAAAATCTAAATGCGGGAGTTGAATTCAAATCGAAAGCTGTGATGGCGGGCAGGTTTTGAATCAGTTCAACCATGAACCCTTTTTAGTAAGACTCGAGTTAAACATTTATATACTTAAAACACTTTAAGTAGATTGGTGATGAAATGAAAGTCAATGACTTTATCGTAAAATATGGCGAAGCAACATATGTGCGACAGAAGGAACTGAGACGAGCTTGGGATAAAGCGCATCCCGGGAGAAAGAAAAAGGCAAATTATGAGCAGGGGCACAAAGATGGGGAGTACTACCAAAAGACTTTGAAATACAGGGCCTCTGGTGTCAATGGAAAACGGAATAAAATCCGGGGGAATCATCGACATGCATGGTCGGAATTTAAGAAAATCATAGCGCCTGGTTCGCAATTGCATCACCAGTGGTTGCCAGGGACCGCGGAATATTCAGGGGTAGCGCTGGTTGAAGCAGACATGCACTTGCATGGAATTATAGACGTTATTCGGATACTAGAAGGCAAAATTACGCTCTTCACTGAAGAAGAAATAAAAGGGCAGAGTGACAAAATAAAATGGCAATAAAAGGATCAGGTAATGTGACGGTAACTCTCGCCAGGACGACAGTTGCAATGCTGAGGGCGAAGAAGAAGGATTTGGAGACTTGGGATGATTTGATGCTGCGATTGGCGAGAAGGCGAAGATGCAGTATCGAATGTGCAATCTGTGGAACGTTGCTGGAGACCAGAGATCCACATGTATCTCCTAGCGTGTTAGCGGAAATAAATGGCTGGCGAGAAGTGAGCTGTGATGACGAGAAGGTTAAACTTGGCTACGTTTGCGCCTCTTGTGGTGATCGAGGATGATGCATTTTCTTAAAGGTGGTAATTGGCAAGATTCGGCGGACTACCCACGTAGCCACAATTTAGAACCCCACATTAACCTAAAAGAGTTGATGGAACGCCTAAAAGAAGATAGGGATGGGTTGCCGGATAGATGGATACAAATAGTTGAGATGAAAGTTAGATGGGGCTGGACAGGATGCTATTCCCTGCTGAACGAGCCCGGGGTGCACTGCGCCAAAGAAGGGCTATGGAAATGGTAAAAAAAGAAAACAGAGATCCCCTGCGGGGATCTAAGCTTTTTTCATTTTCAATCTAATCGAATTACCTTTATTCGTTATGCCTTGTAGACCAACTCCTGACAAAAATAGCAGGAACAGCGACCTAAAGGTAAGCGCCACTGGGTCTTCAGGCATGGCTGCGAACGCTCCAACCACTAGCGGAATGCACATACCGTACAGATAGGACAGTTTGAATTTCTCTCCTTTCTCATGCATTGCCAAAAGCGCAGGCACAACAACAGCGAACAATGCACCTGCTGCGATAGTCGCGAATACGATTATATCCGGATCCATTTTCTTTTTCTTTTCACCTCCTTTCCTTCACAAAAGGAACATAATGTTTAAGCTACGTAGGTTTCCCCTGCCCCTTCTTCTTCTTCTTCTTCTTCTTCTTCTTTTTAACAATTAATTATATATATATATAACTAATTCTAGAATAAGAGTAGGTGAGCAGAAATGGGAAGACCCAAAGAATTAGAAGAAGCTAAAATGGTGCCAATCATATTAGATCAGGAGACGAGAAAGATCGTTAAGCTGAGGAAAGGAGATGGAGGAGCTTCGAGTTACATCCGGAGATTGATCCGTGAGCAAGATCCAAAAGCAAGCCGGCAAGGAGAAGCCAAGACTCTTGTGCTACGTAAGGATCTACGTGCGATGGAAGCGGAGCTTGAGGACTACAGACGAAAAGAGAAAGAAGCAACAGCGGAGCAAGAGGAAGTGATGAAGTATATCGCTCAAGGCTTCGAGCTATACAAGCAAAATAACAGGAGAGCCGATGATCCAATGGCAAGACGAAGCTGGCTGGTGGCGCGATGTAAAGACAGCGGCATATCTCCTGTGGATTTCTTATCTTATCAGAAAAAGATCTAACCTGTTTTCTTGGGCCAGCCCATATATTCTTCGAATGTCAACTTACGCGCTTTCTCGCTACCGCAATATTGACATTTGAAGGTTTTATCGTCAGGTAGACTAGCAAAGCAGCTACAAATAGAGCAGACATAAAACTCTGTCATCTTTCTTCACAACCCATCCGGTACTCCATCAGCATCTGTGGCCCGATACAGATCTATTATTCTTGCATCATATAGCGTACACCACTCGGGTATTTCAGGATAATATCGATCATCCATCCATCGATCATGAAGCTTGCATCGAAGCCCTTGAAAACTAAACGTACTGTGAGGGCATACGCCACAATTTTTTATCTCAATGAGTTTTATCATTTTCTTTCCGGGAACTCCTGTCTCAACTCACTGATGAAATGCCAGTATGAATGAAGATTATCTTTCATGTAGACCGGAAGATTGCATGTATCTGCAGCATTGAGTAGTTTCGCGATCCATTCTTTACGTGGTTCCACTTTCCCTTTTCGGTTCCCTGTCTCCGCACCGATGATCATCCAGTCAATTTTCTCAAACACTTCGTCCGGAACCTCAGGATCACCAAGCAGCGGCTCAAACGAAATGAACTTGATATGGTCGGGATATGTCTTGGAGAAATTGAGCGCCTTTGCAGCGTCACGATATGACGTCACAGTAAGTCCAAGCCAACAATTATAGGGAAAGATCCCGTGATGTGGCGAGAAGTGATATAGGAACTGGAACGTATGTTGAGGATTGTCTACAATAACATCATAGATTTGATGAAGCCACGCCCCATGAATGTCCTGATGGAACATCTCAATCATGGACCCGCAGAAGATACGTGCAGGCTTCTTGAGCTTGTAAGGTGCAAGAAGCTCTTTTTCGTCAAGCTTGATCTCAGGGTCATATTTGAAACGTGCGTAGATGCGTCTAGCGTAACAGTATTCGCAAGCTTCAGGGCACATGCCTTTCACGGGATTCCATGTGTAATCGCACCAGCCGATGGGGTTGTGCGGGCCATTCATGGCTCCAACCCCTCCTTTTCAAGTGCATCATCCATGACATCTCCAAGCGACATGTCTTTACGCATCTCTCTCTGTCTCTTCTCAAGCTCAATATACTCTTTTATCTCCTCTTTCATTCTTCACCGTCCTGTACTAGCTGTGCCTTGCCCAAATGAAGTTTCAGCGTCCTTTTTCTAAACTCCTCCATCTCCTGGCGATGCTCTTCAGAGTATTCTTCAAATAGCATGTTATTCTTGTCCAACTCTTCACGCCCATTAGACCAAGGAATTACTTTCCGCTGTGGCTTGCAGCAGCGAACAACGAGGCGTACCTCATCCCCTTCATGTGAAATCCTCTTTATCTCAACTAGCATCTTCCACGTCCTATCTGTATCTCAC